>NZ_CP046192.1:0-721 GCF_012568645.1 Enterobacteriaceae endosymbiont of Donacia simplex
ATGATAAATCAAATTCCTATGACTTTAAAAGGTATAAAAAAATTACAAAAAGAATTAATTAAATTAAAAAATATAGAAAGACCAAAAATTATTAATTTAATTATAGCAGCTAGAAAACATGGTGATTTAAAAGAAAATGCTGAATATCAAGCAGCTCGTGAGGCACAAAGTTTTTGTGAAGGACGTATTAAAGAAATTGAAATTAAATTATCACATGCTAATATAATAGATATTACAAAAATTATACATAATAATAAAATTATTTTTGGTTCTACAGTATCTATAAAAAATATTATTAATAATAAAATTATTTCTTATAAAATTGTGGGTGATGATGAATCAGATTTAAAAAATAATTTAATTTCAATAAATGCTCCTTTAGCTAGAGCTTTAATTGGAAAAAAAAAACATAATATTATTAAAGTACAAACACCAAAAGGTATTTTAAAATATAAGATATTAAAAATTCAATATATTTAATATATAAATTAAATTTGACTTTATTATAATTAGATAGTATATTAAACATCGTTAGTAAAAATCTTTGTTTTAAATAAAGATTTTGTTCTTTAATAACTTATCAGAAAAATATATGTGGGCATTCAAATTTTTAGAAGCTGTCTGTTTTAAATTATGTTTTAAAAATTGAAGAGTTTGATCATGGCTCAGATTGAACGCTGGCGGTAAGCCTAACACATGCAAGTCGAGCGGCAGCGAAATA
>NZ_CP046192.1:820-1829 GCF_012568645.1 Enterobacteriaceae endosymbiont of Donacia simplex
AGCGTTAATCGGAATTACTGGGCGTAAAGAGCACGTAGGCTGTTAATTAAGTCAGATGTGAAATCCCTAAGCTTAACTTAGGAACTGCATTTGAAACTAATTAGCTTGAGTTTCGTAGAGGGGGGTAGAATTCCAGGTGTAGCGGTGAAATGCGTAGATATCTGGAGGAATACCAGTGGCGAAGGCGACCCCCTGGACGAATACTGACGCTCAGGTGCGAAAGCATGGGGAGCAAACAGGATTAGATACCCTGGTAGTCCATGCCGTAAACAATGTCGACTTGAAGGTTGTAAGCTTGACTTATAGCTTTCGTAGCTAACGCGTTAAGTCGACCGCCTGGGGAGTACGACCGCAAGGTTAAAACTCAAATGAATTGACGGGGGCCCGCACAAGCGGTGGAGCATGTGGTTTAATTCGATGCAACGCGAAAAACCTTACCTGGTCTTGACATCCATGGAATTTAATAGAGATATTTTAGTGCCTTCGGGAACCATGAGACAGGTGCTGCATGGCTGTCGTCAGCTCGTGTTGTGAAATGTTGGGTTAAGTCCCGCAACGAGCGCAACCCTTATCCTTTGTTGCCATCAGTTAGGCTGGGAACTCAAAGGAGACTGCCGGTGATAAACCGGAGGAAGGTGAGGACGACGTCAAGTCATCATGGCCCTTACGACCAGGGCTACACACGTGCTACAATGGTATATACAAAGGGAAGCATCCTCGCAAGAGTAAGCGAATCTCACAAAATATATCTTAGTTCGGATTGGAGTCTGCAACTCGACTCTATGAAGTCGGAATCGCTAGTAATCGTAGATCAGAATGCTACGGTGAATACGTTCCCGGGCCTTGTACACACCGCCCGTCACACCATGGAAGTGGGTTGTAAAAGAAGTAAGTTGCTTAACCTTTCTTTATTTGGAGGGCGCTTACCACTTTATGATTCATAACTGGGGTGAAGTCGTAACAAGGTAACCGTAGGGGAACCTGTGGTTGGATCACCTCCTTTACTATA
>NZ_CP046192.1:352952-353961 GCF_012568645.1 Enterobacteriaceae endosymbiont of Donacia simplex
TATAGTAAAGGAGGTGATCCAACCACAGGTTCCCCTACGGTTACCTTGTTACGACTTCACCCCAGTTATGAATCATAAAGTGGTAAGCGCCCTCCAAATAAAGAAAGGTTAAGCAACTTACTTCTTTTACAACCCACTTCCATGGTGTGACGGGCGGTGTGTACAAGGCCCGGGAACGTATTCACCGTAGCATTCTGATCTACGATTACTAGCGATTCCGACTTCATAGAGTCGAGTTGCAGACTCCAATCCGAACTAAGATATATTTTGTGAGATTCGCTTACTCTTGCGAGGATGCTTCCCTTTGTATATACCATTGTAGCACGTGTGTAGCCCTGGTCGTAAGGGCCATGATGACTTGACGTCGTCCTCACCTTCCTCCGGTTTATCACCGGCAGTCTCCTTTGAGTTCCCAGCCTAACTGATGGCAACAAAGGATAAGGGTTGCGCTCGTTGCGGGACTTAACCCAACATTTCACAACACGAGCTGACGACAGCCATGCAGCACCTGTCTCATGGTTCCCGAAGGCACTAAAATATCTCTATTAAATTCCATGGATGTCAAGACCAGGTAAGGTTTTTCGCGTTGCATCGAATTAAACCACATGCTCCACCGCTTGTGCGGGCCCCCGTCAATTCATTTGAGTTTTAACCTTGCGGTCGTACTCCCCAGGCGGTCGACTTAACGCGTTAGCTACGAAAGCTATAAGTCAAGCTTACAACCTTCAAGTCGACATTGTTTACGGCATGGACTACCAGGGTATCTAATCCTGTTTGCTCCCCATGCTTTCGCACCTGAGCGTCAGTATTCGTCCAGGGGGTCGCCTTCGCCACTGGTATTCCTCCAGATATCTACGCATTTCACCGCTACACCTGGAATTCTACCCCCCTCTACGAAACTCAAGCTAATTAGTTTCAAATGCAGTTCCTAAGTTAAGCTTAGGGATTTCACATCTGACTTAATTAACAGCCTACGTGCTCTTTACGCCCAGTAATTCCGATTAACGCT
>NZ_CP046192.1:354453-461708 GCF_012568645.1 Enterobacteriaceae endosymbiont of Donacia simplex
ATTTCGCTGCCGCTCGACTTGCATGTGTTAGGCTTGCCGCCAGCGTTCAATCTGAGCCATGATCAAACTCTTCAATTTTAACATAAAACTTTAATAAAATAAATTTACAAATTTTATTAAAAAAAACTTATAAATTTATAATTGCAATGATACTCTCTCAAAGAGTGTCCTTAAAAGTCTTTTATCAATTTTTAAAGAACTATAAAACAGTATTATTATCTTACAGATTCATAATGAATAGTCAAGTATTTTATTTAAAATTTCAATTAAATTTAAATATTTTATAATTTTAAATTAGAAAAAATTGTAAAATTTTTTTTTAAAAATAAAATTTTTATTTTTTTAATATATTTATTTTTTTTAGTGTAAAAAACAATATTTTTTTTTTTACTTAAAATTTCTGAATTATAATTCATATTTTTTCTAAATGTTAAAATAATATTTTTTTTTGAATCTAAAAAACATATTTTTCTAGGTAAAATAATTTTTAATTCATTTAAAATTAATGGAAAATGTGTACAACCTAAAATTATAGTATCTGGAAACACTTCTAAAGAATACCAAGGTTTAAAAATTTTTTTTATTTCATTTATAATAATTTTATATCCTAATAATTTTTTTTCTGCTAAAAAAACTAATTTTGAAGACGATATAGTTTTTATTTTATATTTTTTATTTAAAATATTAATTTTTTTCTGTATTTTATTATTTTTTAAAGTTGTGTTTGTTGCTAAAAGACCAATTACATTATTTTTTGTTTTTTTTATAGCTAGATTAATAACAGGATTAACTCCAATAATTGGAAAAGTAAAATAATTTCTTATTTTTGGTAAAATAGAAACACTAGCGGTATTACAGGCAATAATAGCTAATGAAATATTATAATGATATGATATTTTTTTTAAAATTTTAATTACGCGTTTAAAAATAAAATTTTTTGATTTATTTCCATAAGGAAAATATTTATTATCTAATAAATAAATAAAATTTATATTAAAAAAGATATTTTTTATATAATTATATATTGTAATTCCACCTAATCCAGAATCAAAAATAAATATTGTGTTTTGTGATTCTAAAAATAATTTTTTCATAAAACATCCTAATTTATTTACAATATTTACATATAAAATATATAATATTATTAATTAATAATAAAATATATATTATATGATATATAAAAATTTTATTAAAATATTAAAAAAATATTAATAAATTATATTATGAATAAATTTATTTATTTAGATTATGCTTCTACAACTCCTGTTGATAAAAGAGTTTTAGAAAAAATGAATGATTATCTTACTATAGACGGGGTATTTGCTAATCCATCTTCTTCTCATTATCTAGGAATAAAAGCAAAAGATGAAATTGAACATGCTAGAATTAATATAGCAAATATTCTTGGTTGTATTAAAGAAGAAATCTTTTTTACATCTAATGCTACTGAATCTATTAATTTAGCTATTAAAGGGATTATATATAATTATCTTCCTAATAATAAAAAAAATATTATTACTAGTAAAATTGAACACAAAGCTGTCTTAGAAACCTGTGATTTTATAAAAAAATTAGGAATAAAAGTTATATATATAAAAAATTCAAATACAGGAAGTTTAGATATAAATTTATTAGAAAAAAAAATTACAAAAAAAACTATTTTAGTTTCTATAATGCATATTAATAATGAAATAGGAACAATTAATAATATTAATAAAATTGGTAATATATGTAAAAAAAAAAATGTACTTTTTCATGTAGATGCTACACAAAGTGTTGGTAAATATATATTAAATTTAAAAAAAATTAATATTGACTTATTATCATTTTCTTCTCATAAATTTTATGGTCCAAAAGGAATTGGTGTGTTATATGTAAAAAAAAGTAAATTTAAAATAATTTTAACACCTTTATTACATGGAGGAGGACAAGAAAAAGGATTAAGATCAGGAACTTTAGCTACTCACCAAATAATTGGTCTGTCAACAGCATTAAATCTTGCTAATAATGAAATAAAAAAAGAAAAAAAAAGAATAAAAATATTAAAAAATAAATTATGGAATGGTATTAAAAATATTTCAGGTATATATTTAAATGGTAATTTAAAAAATAGTTCTCCCTATATAATTAATATAGGTTTTAAAAATGTTTTTAATAAAATTCTTATGATAGAAATGAAAAACATTATTATATCAACTTCTTCTGCATGTAATTCGAATAAATATAATATATCTCATGTTTTAAAATCCTTAGGATTAACAGAACAATTAATTCAATGTTCTATTCGTATTTCTTTTGGGAGATTTACTACTGTAGAAGAAATTAATATTTTAATTAAAAATTTACATGTTTCTATAAAAAAAATTAGAAAAAATTAATATTTTATTAATTTTATTTAATAATCTAGACTAAAAGATTATATAATATGTACGGAAGTTGTATTAGTTGTCCCACTTGGTACCAAAGCTCCAGAAACCATTACAATAACATCTCCTTTAATAGCATATCCACTAGCTAAAGCTACTTTTTTCCCTATAATATAAAAATCATCTGTAGATGATATTTTATCTACTAATTTAGTTATTATCCCTTTACTTAAAATTAATTGTTTAACAGTTTTTATATTTGTAGTTAAAGCTAAAATTATAGCTTTAGGAAAATATTTTCTTATTGATTTTGCAGATTTTCCTAATTGAGTAGCTACAATTATTAAGGGAGCTTTCAATTTTTCTGCTATCTCAACTGCACTACGACATACAGCATCAGTAATACTCATGTCAGTATTATCATAAAAATTAATTCTATTCGTCATAGTAATATCTGTTCTTTCACAAATTGTAGACATAATAGATACAGATTCTAATGGATATTTACCTTTAGCACTTTCCCCAGAAAGCATTACTGCATCTGTACCATCTAAAATTGCATTAGCTACATCACCAGCTTCTGCTCTAGTAGGTCTAGGATTTTTAATCATAGAATCTAACATTTGTGTTGCAGTTATTACTATTTTACCAAAATAATTACATTTTTTAATTATCATTTTTTGAGCAAAAATAACATTTTCTACAGGAATTTCTACTCCTAAATCACCTCTAGCAACCATTATACCATCAGCTATTTCTAATATTTCATCAAAATTATTTAATCCTTCCTGATTTTCAATTTTCGCTATAATTTGAATATCATTACCATTATATTTTTTTAAAAAGTTTTTTATTTCTATAATATCTTGTTTTTTACGTATAAAAGATGCAGCAATATAATCTATTTTATTTTTACATGCAAAAATTAAATCATATTTATCTTTTTCTGATAAAGAAGGTAATTTTATTGATACCCCAGGTAAATTAATACTTTTATTTTCTGATAATTTTCCACTATTTAATATTCTACATATTATTTTATTATTAATTATATTTAATACTTTCATTGAAATTAAGCCATCATCTATTAAAATTTTATTTCCTTTTTTTAGATCATTTATCATATTTAAATATGTAATAGCAACACATTTATTATTACCAATAACAGATTGATCAGTAGTTAAAATAAAAATTTCTCCAGCGTTTAAATATACATCTTCTCCATTACATAATTTCATAGTACGTATTTCAGGACCTTTTGTATCTAATAAAATTGCTGCGTTTTTACCTGTTTCTTTTATAATTTTTTTTAAAGTATTAATACGTTTTTGATGTTCTTCATGATTACCATGTGAAAAATTCAATCTAGCAACATTCATACCTAAATTTAATAAATTAGATAAAATATCTTTAGATTCAGAACTAGGACCTATAGTACACACTATTTTTGTTTTTTTCATAAAATTTATATTTCCTAAATTATTATTATTTAATAAATATTAAAATTTATTTTTTTCTATATTATTTTTATTTATCTCTAAATTATAAATTATTTTTTTTAGTTTATTTATAATAGTTTTTATGATAATACTAATACCTTGTATTCTAGAATTAGTTAAATATTTATTAAAAGATAATTTTTTAAAATATGATTGAATATCAAAAGTAATAATTTCATTATAAGTTTTTTTATTATAAAAAACAAAAATTATTGTTAGTAATCCTTTAATGATAGAAGAATCACTATCACCTTTAAATTTAACATAATTATTTTTAGTAACTTTAATTTTAATCCAGACTCTGCTTTGACATCCTGGAATAAAATTTTCTAAAGAATATTCTTTTTTTGGTAAAATAGGTATTTGATGACCTAATTCAATTATATATAAATATTTTTCTTCCCAATTACAACAACTTCTTAAATTATTTTCAATTTCATTTTTACTAGGTAAAATATATGACATAATTATTTATTTAATAACTTATTTATATAAATTAATTTTTCTATAAAATAGTTAATATCATCTATATTATTATAAATAGAAAAAGAAATTCTACACATTGATGAAACTTTAAAATATCTCATAATTGGTATAGAACAATGATGACCAGTACGAATAGCTATACCATATTGATCTAAAAAACTACCAATATCATAAGAATGAAATTTTCCTAGGTTAAATGAAATTATACCTATTCTATTTTTACTAAAATATTTATTTCCGTATATTTTAATATTCGAGATAGAATTAAGTTTTTCCAAAGTATATTTTGTTAAAAACTCATTATGTTTTATAATATTTTTTATATTAAATGACATAAACCATGATATTGCAATTCCTAAACCTATAATACCAGATATATTAGGAGAACCAGCTTCAAATTTCCAAGGAATTTTTTCCCAAATAAAATTATTTTTGTATATATCTGTAATCATACCTCCTCCTCCTTGCCATGGAGGCATTAATTCTAATATTCTTTTTATTCCATATAAAATACCTATACCAGTAGGACCAAAAATTTTATGACCAGAAAAAACAAAAAAATCACAATTTAAATCTTGAACATCAATTTTTTTATTTGCAATTGCTTGAGCACCATCTATTAAAGTTATAATATGTTTTTTTTTAGCTAATTTAATTATATTTTTAATAGGATTTATAGTTCCTAAGACATTTGAAATATATATAATCGAGATCAAACAAGTATTTTTATCAATTAAATTATTAACTTTATTTAATTGTAAATCTCCATTTTTATTTAACGGTATTATACGTATATCAAAACCTATTTTTTGAGATAATATTTTCCAAGGAATAATATTTGAATGATGTTCCATTTCAGAAATAATAATATTATTATGTGGTAATATATTATTTAAACCCCAAGTATTTGCAATTAAATTAATACTTTCTGTAGTACTTTTAGTAAAAATTATTTCTTCAGTATATTTTGCATTAATAAATGTTGCTATTTTATTACGTATTTTTTCCATTTTATTTGTTAAATTTATACTTAAATTATATATACCTCTATTTACTGAAGAATATTCATTTTTATAAAAATGATTTAATGCTGAAATTACTTTTTTAGGTTTATGAACAGTAGCTGCATTATCTAAATAAATAAATTTATTACCATTAATTTTATTAAATAAAATTGGAAATTGTTTTCTAATATTTTTTATATTAAAATTCATGAAAAAAATTCTCTACTGACAAATAACATGATATTTTTTTTAAAAAAATTTCTTTTAAATTATCATTATTAATTTCTTTTAAAGAATCTAGTATAAATGACATATATAATATACTATATGCTTTTTGAAAATTTATTCCTCTCATTTGAAAAAAGAAAATTTGATTTTCATCTATTTTCCCAGTAAAAACACTATGTGTGCATTTTACATTATTATTTAAAATATCTAATCCTGGTTGTATATTTATTTTTGATAATTTACTTAATAATAAACTACTATAATTTATTTGTCCATCTGTTTTTATAGCAAATTTATTAATTTTTAATAAACTAATTAAATTTATAATAGAATTATCTAAAGTAATTGCTTTATGTTTTTGAATACTACAACAATTTTTTCCGTCATGTTCTACATAATTATTTGTATTTATTAAATTATCATTTTTAGCAAATGATATACTTTTATATATTAACTTTGAGTTTTGACCTATAAATTTAAATCTATTATTTTGTTCTATATATTTAGAAGACATTAATAAATCATATTTTTTAAAAAAAACATTATTATATAAATAAAATTCATTATTAATGGTACAATAATTTTTATTATTATTTTCATTTGTAATAAATTTATAATATTCTAACTTAGAATTATTATCTAAAATTAAAGTATTAAAAATATTATTAAAATATAACTGATTTATATTTATATGATGTTCTATTAAAATAATAGGATAAATATTATTTATATGTATATAATTTCTATAATTAGACATAAAAATTTTTTTATTTTTATTACCTATATTAAAATATACTAAATAAAGAGGTTTGGGATTAAAAGATTTTGTACAATTTATAGATATAAATTCTTTTGTTAAAGATTCAGATAAGTGAGAATAAATATTATGTTTAAAAAAATAATTTTTATAATTAATATTATTATGTTTATCAATATTTATTATATAATATGAATTATTTATATTACTAATATTTTTATCTATTTTACCATTAATAAAAAATAATATAACAGCATCTATTTTAAATAAAAAATTTTTTAATTGATTTATATTTACATATAATTTTTGATTATTTGTTAAAATATTTTTATTAATATATTCAAAAAAAAATTTTTTATTGTTATATGGTTTTTTTTTTAATAAATTTTTTAATTTATACCAATGAATTTCTGATTTTTTAGAAAAATGATATTTTTTATGTAATTTATAAATATTTTTTAGTTGTTTATAATGATTATTTTCCATCAAAGTATCCATATCCATATTTTTCTAAATTAGAAATAATATTAAAATCTCCTGATTTTATAATTCTTTTATTATATAATATATGAATAAAATTAGGTTTTATATAATCAAGAATACGATTATAATGAGTAATAATTAAAAATGATCTATTTAAATTTTTCATAATATTAATTATTTTACATACTAATTTTAATGCATCAATATCTAATCCAGAATCAATTTCATCTAATATACATAAATCTGGTTCAAGTACAAACATTTGAAATATATCATTAATTTTTTTTTCCCCTCCTGAAAAACCAACGTTAACAAAACGTTGTAAAAAATCTTTTGGTTTTTTAAAAATTTTTAATTTTTCATTTATAATATTATTATAAGTAAATCTATCTAATTTTTTTTTTTCTTTATATTTTTTTATTGCTTTTAAAGAATTATATAGAAATATATTATTGCTAACTCCTGGTATTTCAATTAAATATTGAAAAGATACAAAAATTCCTTTTCTAGCTCTAATTTCAGGTTTTATTAATAATAAATTTTCATTTTTATAAAAAATTTCTCCTTTAGAAATAATATATTCTTTTTTACCAGCTAATATATATGATAAAGTACTTTTACCCGAACCATTCGGTCCCATAATTGCATGTATTTCTCCAGGATTTATATTTAAATTAAATTTATTTAGAATATTTTTATTATTTATATTAACATGTAAATTTTTAATTTTTAACATAATCTTCTTTTAATTATCATTAAATATATGGTTTTATCCTATACTGTCTTCTAAATGAATAGATAATAATTTTTGTGCTTCAACTGCAAATTCTAAAGGAAATTTAACAAAAACTTCTCTACAAAATCCATTAATAATTAGAGAAATAGCATTTTCAGTATCTAATCCTCTTTGTAAACAAAAAAATATTTGATCTTCTTCAATTTTAGAAGTAGTAGCTTCATGTTCAATTTGTGCTGTATTATTTAATATATTTAAAACAGGATAAGTATGTGCACTACATTTAGAACCAATTAAAATTGAATCACATTGTGTAAAATTACGAGAGTTGTTTGCCAATTTATTAATAGATACTAATCCACGATAAGTATTTTTACTATATTCTGTAGAAATACTTTTAGATATAATTTTAGATTTTGTATTTTTACCTATATGAATCATTTTAGTACCAGTATCTGCTTGTTGATTACCATTTGTTAAAGAAACAGAAAAAAATTCTCCTATAGAATTATCTCCCTCTAAAATAACACTAGGATACTTCCAAGTAATTGCTGCTCCTGTTTCCGACTGTGTCCAAGACATCTTACTATTTTTTCCTTTACATATTGCTCTTTTAGTTACAAAATTTAAAATTCCTCCTTCATTTTTTAAATTTCCTGGAAACCAATTTTGTACTGTTGAATAATTAACTTGAGCATTTTTATGTAAAATTACTTCAACAACAGCTGCATGTAATTGAGACTTATTTCTAATTGGTGCAGAACAACCTTCTATATAATTAAGATAACTATTTTCATCTGCAATTAAAATAGTACGTTCAAATTGACCAATATTTTTTTCATTAATTCTAAAATAAGTAGATAAATCTATAGGACAACGTGTATTTTTAGGAATATAAATAAATGTACCATCAGAAGCTACAGCTGCATTTAATGATGCAAAAAAATTATCATTAGCAGGGACCACAGAACCTAAATATTTTTGAACTAATTCAGGATAATTTATTATAGCCTCATTTAAAGAACAAAAAATAATTCCTTTGTTTAATAATTTTTTTTGATTTGTTGTAATAACTGAAACAGAATCAAAAATAGCATCTACAGCTATATTTGTGTTATTATTAATAGGAATATTTAATTTATTAAATGTTTTTTTTACTTCAGATGTTAAATATTTATTTTTAATATGATTATTTAATTTTAAATTATTTAATGGAGCTGAATAATAAATATAATTTTGATAATTTAATTTTTTGTAAAAACCATTTAACCAATGAGGTTCTTTTTTATTTATCCAGGAATAATATCCTTGTAATCTAAAATTTAACATCCATTTTGGTTCATTACGTATTTTAGATATTTTATATATTATATCTAAATTAATACCAGGAATAAATTTTTCATTTTTTAATTTAGTCTCAAATCCTTCTTTATATATTTTTTTTTGTTCTCTTAAATATTGTAATTTATTATTCATATTATTAATTCTTTTTTAAATCAATGTTAAAACTTTTTTTACACCCACAAAATTGTTTAATTTTATTATTATAAAATTCAAATGATTGATTAAAATCATTTTTTATAAAATCAATAATAGTTCCATCAATAAAAATAATATCTTTATTATTTACAAAAATATATATATTTTCTTTTTTAAATAAAATTTCATTATCAAGTTTTTTTTTTACTAACAAAATTTTATATTTAAACCCAAAACAACCAGATTTTTTTAAAAATAATTTTATTCCTTTATTTTTATATTTTTGAATTATTTTATTTATTTGTAAAAATGCATTTTTTGTTATGTATAAACCTTTATAATTACTTGTATGACATTTTAAATGTAATAATTTTTGTTTTATTATCATATTATAATAACCTAAAAATAGATTTTTTTATATATTCTAATAGATAAAAATAAAAAAAAGAATTTAATATATAAAAATTTTATTTAAATATATTATAAATATTAAAAATAGAATATTAACAATTTTTATAACTTTTTTTGTTATAAAAAATATATTTATTTATTAATATTAAAATAATTAATAATATAAATTATATTTATTATTGAAATAAGAAATTATTTTACTATACTTTTTAAAGAAAAATCTTTTAAACGAAATCCTAATAAAAATAACATAAATATATATAATATGAAAATTATAGAACAAATACTTAATAAATAGAACATACGTATTTTAAAAGAAGATAAAATTAACCATTTTTCAGAAATTATATTTGATATAAATAATAAAACTATACTTAAAATAATTGTTATGATCATAATTCGAAATAAAAAATTAGACCAACCTAATTCTGGTTTATAAATATTTTTTTTAACTAATTTATTAAATAATAAAATAACATTTAAAAATGCTGCAAAACATATAGATATAGGAAATCCTATATGATGTAAAAAAAATATAAAAAAAGGACTAAGACATTGAGTAATAATTAAAACAATTATATTAATTTTAACAGGTGTCTTTACATCTTGTCTTGCATAAAATCCTATTGCTAATACTTTAGCAATAATTATAAATATCAATCCTACTGAATAAATAATAATATTTACTGCAGTCATTAATACATCAAAATATGTAAAAGCTCCATATTGAAATAAAGAAATTAATAATGGTCTTGATAAAAAAACTAAAATTAAAGAACTAGGTATTATTAATAAAAAACATAAACGTAAACCTATATCCATTAGTTGATTATATTCTTTTTCTTTATTTTGAGTAAAAGCATCAGTAAGAGCTGGTAACAATACTATTGTTAATGCGATTCCAAACATGCCTACAGGTAACTCCATTAACCGATCAGCATAATAAATCCAAGTAATAGATCCTGTAATTAAAAAAGACGATAAAGCAGAATTAATTAATAAAGATATTTGCGTAGCGGCTACACCAATAATAGCTGTACCCATTTTTTTAAAAACTCTAGATACTCCTTGATCAAAATTTTTAAAATGTGGAAAAATTAACATATTTATTTTTTTTAAATAAATTAATTGATAAAAAATTTGTGATAAACCCCCAATTAAAACAGCCCATGCTAAAATTAAAATTGAAGGTTCTAACATATTAGGAAATATAATAATTAATAGAATCATGCTTATATTTAATAAAATAGGGGTTACTGCTGGAACAAAAAAATTTTTCCAAATATTTAAAATAGAACTAGCTAATGAGGATAATGATATTAATAATATATAAGGAAAAGTCATTTTTAATATTTTTACCGTAAGTTTTAATTTATAATCTGTATTAACAAATCCAGGAGCAATTATAGAAATAATTAAAGAAGAAAATAATATTCCTATTATTACTATTATAGAAAGTATAATAATTAATATACCTAATGTAGAAGCAATAAAATTTTTTGTATCATTTTTACTTCTTTTATTTTTATATTCTGCTAATATTGGAGTAAAAGCTTGAGAAAATGCTCCTTCTGCAAATATACGACGTAATAAATTAGGTACTTTAAAAGCTATAAAAAAAGAATCACTATAAACTCCTGCGCCAAAAACTTTAGCTATAAGACTGTCTCTAAGAAAACCTAACAATCTAGAAAATAATGTTATTATACTAACTGTCGTTAATGACTTTAATAAATTCATATAATTCCTAAAAATAATAGTTTATTATATAAATAAATTATTTTAATAAAAAATTCAATATAATAAATTATTTCTTTAATAAAAATATTTTAAATATATTATTTTTTTAATAAAATATTTTAATAAATCTTTGTTTTTATAAAATTTTTAAATTTTTTATAGGTAAAATATTATGAATATAAAAGAAATATCTAGAGCAAAACTTCCAACAAGATGGGGAGAATTTATTATAATAGGTTTTAAAGAGATAAATACAGGTAAGCATCATATTGCATTAATATATGGATTAGAAAAAATATATAAAAATTCAATTATTTTAACAAGAATACATTCAGAATGTTTAACAGGAGATGTTTTTTCTAGTTTACGGTGTGATTGTGGTTTTCAATTACAATTATCTCTAGAAAAAATTTCTCAAGAAAATTGTGGAATTTTAATTTATCATAGACAAGAAGGTAGAAATATTGGACTTTTAAATAAAATTAAAGCATATAATTTACAAGATCAGGGATTAGATACTGTAGAAGCAAATTATAAATTAGGTTTCCATGCAGATGAAAGAAATTTTATTTCTTGTGTAAATATACTAAAAATATTAGGTATTTTAAATATTAAATTATTAACAAATAACCCATATAAAATAGATATTTTAAAAAAAAAAGGTATAAATGTAATAGATAGAATTCCCTTAATTATAAATTATAATTTTTATAATTATAAATATTTAAATACTAAAAATATAAAATTAGGACATATATTATATTAATTTTTTGTATAAATATTTTGTATACTTTAGTAAATTTTTTAAAACTAAAATTTTTTTTTTACAAAGTTGATTTTTTAAAAGTTTTTTAATTTCTAAAATATAATTATCTAAAAAATTTTTATTAAAAATATTTTTTTGATATCTATTCCATTGTTTTTGCTCCACTTCATTTAAAATAAATGGAAAATTTCTTGCTTTATATTTTAATAATAAAATATTAGCTCTTTTATCTTTAAAAAAATTTTTACTTAAATTTATATTAATAAATTTTTTATCATGTATTTGTTGAAATTTAAGTAAATCAGTATTTGAAAAAAAATTTTTATATAATTGTTCATCTACATTAAATATATTTGTTTCAGTGTATATTTGATTAAATTTAATTAAACTTAATTTAATAATTTTTTTTATTTTAAAAAAATTTTTTTTAAGTTTTATAAAATTATTGATATAAAATATAATATTAAAATTTAATCTTTGAATATCTATTTTTTTTAAAATACTAATTGGCATTATTAATGGAGATTTACTAAAATTAATAAATTTTATGTATGAAAAAATATTTTCTTTATTTAATTGATTTTTATTTTTTAAAATTTCTAAAAAATTATTTATATTTTTTATTAAATTAAAAACAATTAGTATATTTTTATTTTTTGGATGCCAAAACAAAGGTGTAATACAATTTATATTATTATTTTTATTTTTATAAATATTACTAATATGAATTAAAATTTGAATTTTTGAAAAATTTATAATTTTTATTAATTTTTTTTTATTTCTATATTTTAAAAAATATTCATATAACAATGGTTGTTTTTTTTTTATTAATTTAGCAACAGATATTGTTGTGTATACATCAGATAATGCATCATGTGCATTATAATATCTTATTATATTATTTAATGTAGCTATTTTTTGAAGATTAAATATTGGTATGTTATTTATTTTTGGCCATAAAATACCATTTGGTCTTAATACATAACATACTCTAACTAAATTTAATATGTCCCAACGACTATTATTATTTTTCCAAAACCAACTATATGCATCATAAAAATTACGATAAAACAAAAATTTACTAAATTCATCATCAAAATTAATATTATTATATCCTAAAATACAAGTATTAGGATATGAAAATATTTTATTAATATAATTTGCAAATTTATTTTCTTGTAATCCTTTTAAATTTACTAAATAAGGACTTATATTATGAATAATAGTAGATTTAGGATCAGGTAAATAATCATTAGGTAATTTACAGTAAAATACTGTAGGAGATTCTATTATATTTAAATTAATATCCGTACGTATACAAGCAAATTGTGCAATTCTATCTTTTTTAGGATTTAATCCAAAAGTTTCATAATCATAAAATAAAAAATTAAATTTTAATTTTTTTTTCTTTAACATAGTATATAATATTAATATAATATTAATATTTTGACAATATTTATTATATAAATTATGGTGAGATGGCCGAGTGGTTTAAGGCGCATGCCCGGAAAGTATGTATATGGAAACATATCAGGGGTTCAAATCCCCTTCTCACCGAGATATTTTATTTTTAATAAATATAAAATATTAAATATTTATTTTATAAATGTGATATAAAATATGTTTAATATAAATACAACTAAAATAATAAATCAATATGGCTATTTAATTATATTATTAGGATCATTAATTGAATGGGAAACATTTATTATTATTGCTGGGATGTTAGCTCATAAAAAAATATTGTTTTTACATAAAATTATTATTATCACTATTACAGGATCTGTAATAAGTAATCAAATATTATTTTTTATAGGTAAAAAATATAGTAAAAAATTTCTATATATTTTTAAAAATTACAATTTCAAAATTCAAAAATATCGTAAATTAATTATAAATTATCCTTATATATTTATTATTATTACAAGATTTATTTATGGTTTTAGATTAATAAGTCCTATTACAATAGGTATTGCAAACATTTCTAATATGAAATTTTTTTTATTAAATATTTTTGGTGCTTTTATTTGGACTATTTTCTTTACTATTACTGGATATTTTTTTGGTGAAATTATATCCACTTGGATACAAGATTGTACTAAAATTATTAAATATTTTTTATATATTTTTTTATTATTTTTAATAATTAAAATATTATTAAAAATAATAAAAAAATATATTTTAATTTTTAAATAAAAATTTAAATATTTCTTTAAATTAAATTTTTTATACATTTAATAATTAATTCAGGATATATGCCTAATATAATTGTTGTTATTGTTAATAATAAAAATAAATTTTTAATAAAAAAATAATACTTTTTATTCTGTATTTTTACAATATACCAATTTTTATTTATCTTAGATGGAATTAAATATAAAATAATAATAAAACGTAGATAATAATATAATCCTATAGAACTTCCTAATATAATAAATGTCGTTAAATACCATATTTTACTTTTTATACTTAATGCTATTAAATAAAATTTAGATATAAAACCTATAGTTAAAGGAATACCAGCTAGAGAAAATAACATAATTGTTAATATAAAAGTAATAATTGGATCATACCAAAATAATCCTCGATAATAATATAATTTATCTGTATTTTTTTCTTGATAATTTAAATTTGTAAATAAACTGATTATTCCTAAAATAACTAAATTATTTATTATATAACTTATTATATATATTCCCATTATTTCTAAAGAAAAAATATGTTTCGTATATTTTTGATTATAAATTAAAATTGTAAGCATATAACCAATATGTGCTATAGATGAATATGCTAATAAACGTTTAATATTATTTTTTGTTTTAATCCCCATAAAATTACCAAATATTATAGATAATATTGATAATAAAATTAATATTTTATACAAAAAATTTTTACTATTATTAATTTGAGAAAAATAAATTAAAAATTTTACCAAAAATATGAAAATAGATGATTTATTAAATGTAGTTAAAAATAATGTTACAATTGTAGGTGCTCCTTGATAAACATCAGAAGTCCAAAAATGAAAAGGTACTATTGATAATTTAAATAATAAACTTGAGATAATTAAACAAAATCCAATTATAGTTAAATAATTTATTAAAAATTTATTATAAATTAAAAAATGATTTAATAAAAATGTAAAATTTAAACTTCCATTATCTAAATAAATAAAAGATATTCCAAGAATCATAAAAGATGACGCTATTATCGATAAAATTGCATATTTAATACTAGCTTCTAAAGAATATTTTGATTTAATGTTATAACTTATTAAACCAATAATAGGAATAGATATTAATTCAATACCTAAAAACATAGAGATAAAATTATTTGAATTTATTAAAACTATACTTCCTAGTGTTGATATTATAATTAATACATAAAATTCATCTTTATTATATTTTAAAGTAGATAACCATTTATATGATATTAAACAAGTTATAATATTATTACAAATTAATATTATTATATAAAAAATTGAATAAGTGTCATTTAAAAACAAATAATTTATTGGGAAATTATTATTTTTAGTATATAAAATAGATATTATTATTAATATAAATCCAAAAATTGTAATAATTAAACTTATTAAATTTTTTCTTTTAAATGATATTTTAATTAATAAAAATATTAATAATGTAATAATAATAATTAACGGCATTAATAATTTAGTCATAAAGAATTCTATTTTATTTAAAATTTAATATAAATTTTATTTTAATAATTTAACATAACTCTATTATAAATACTATTTATAGGAGAATCTGATATATTTAAAATAATTTGTGGATAAAAACCTAAAATTAATAATAAAATTACAAGTATAAAAATAATAATTTTTTCTCTTAAAAACATTTCTTTTATAAAAATATTTATTTTAGTTTTAGGACCATAAAAAATTTTTTGCATCATATTTAATGAATAAATACTAGAAAATAATAAACTAAAAGAAGCAATACTTGCACATATAGGATATTTATGGAAAGTTCCTAATAAAATTAAAAATTCTCCTATAAAATTTCCTGTACCAGGTATACCAATACTAGCAAGAGAAAAAAATAAGAATAATCCTGGTAATGTATTTATTTTATTCCAAATACCCCCCATTAATTGAATATTTCTTGTTTTTAATCTTTCATATATTTGCCCACAAAGAATAAACTGTGCTGCAGCAGAAATTCCATGTGATATCATTTGTATTATAACACCCTGATAAGCTAATTTATTATGACTATAAATTCCCATTAAAATAAATCCCATATGAGATATAGAAGTATATGCTATAATTTTTTTTATATCAGACTGAATACAAGCCATCCATGACCCATAAAATATACCAGATATTCCCAATAATATTGCAAAAAATGAAAATTTTAATGATGAGAGAGGAAATAATGGTAAAGTAAATCTTAATAAACCATAAGCTGCTGTTTTTAATAAAATACCAGCTAAATCAACTGAACCTGCTGTTGGAGCTTGACTATGTGCATCAGGCAACCATCCATGAAATGGAATAATAGGCATTTTAACAGCAAAAGCTATAAAAAAAGATATCATTAATAAAAATTCTGTTTTTAAATTTAAATGATTATTTAATAAAATATTGTAATTAAAAGTTAATATACCAGTTGACTTTTGGTTTAGAAAAACTAGAGATAAAATTCCATATAACATGAATAAACCACTAGATTGTGTATAAATAAAAAATTTAGTAGCAGCTTTTATACGACTATGTCCTTTTTCCCCTTTATGTCCCCATAGAGATATTAAAAAATACATAGGTATTAACATAATTTCCCAAAACAAAAAAAATAAAAACATATCTACAGATAAAAATACACCAATAACTCCACTTAAAATCCATAACAAATTTAAATGGAAAAAACCATGTAATTTTTTAACTTCATTCCAAGAACATATAACTGCCATTACACCTAATAATCCAGTAAGATTAATCATTAATAATGATAATCCGTCTATTGCTAAATGAAAACTTATTCCAAATCTAGGAATCCAATTAAATATATATTCTGACATCCAGATAGGATATATAAATAATAATTTTTCATGAAAATGAATTTTATATATAAAATATTCTAAAATTGATAAAAGAAAAATAGAACTCATAGAAATTAGAGATATCCAACGAGGTAACTTAAAATTTATTTTTTCACTTTGCCAACAAATTAAACCACTAATAAAAGGAACTAATATGAACCATGGTAATAACATAAGATTTCCTAATTATATTTTAATATTTTCTATATAAATATGAATTTTATTATAAAGTTAATATCAATTATTAACTAATACTATTAAATATAGTATGATTAATATCACTCCTAAATATATTGATGATATATACCAACGAATATATCCATTTTGACTTATTAATATTATATTTCCTATTTGATTTATTGTTTTTATTGTTAATAAATCTATAAATCTAGAAATAGGATCATTTTTTATAATTAATAATATTTTTTTAAAAATATCTACAAAAACTTTTTTATAAATAAAATCTATATAACAACCATTTAAAAAAAAATTATTTATAAAAGAAAATCTATAATAATATTTATTATTAAAATTATTTTTTTGAAAATAAAATATATATAATATAAAACTAATAATAAATATTATTATAGATGTAATTTCTAATATATGATTATAATTATTATTAATTAACAATATTTTATTAGGTAATAAAATACTATTTTTTATCGGTAAAAATTTTATCCCTATATAACTAGAAAATATACTTAATATTATTAATGGAAAATTATGTGTAATTTTATTTTTACCTTTGTTAACAGGTAAAATATGATTTTTACCATAAAAGATAATATAAATCATACGTATAGTATATAAAGAAGTAAAAATACTACCTATTATACTAATAATAAATAAAATTATTTGTTTATTTATTAAAATTTCATACAATATTTTTTCTTTTGTAAAACTACTCATTGTTATAAAAGGAAAAGATGCTAAAGATATAGAACCGAATAAAAAACAATAATATATAAAAGGAAGATATTTTTTTATTCCTCCTAATTTAAATATATTTTGTTCATTATTACATGAAGTAATAATTGATGCTGTACATAAGAAAAGTAATGCTTTAAAAAAAGCATGTGATACTACATGAAATAAAGCAGCATGAAATGAATGAATTCCAAGAGCTAAAAACATATATCCAATTTGACTCATAGTTGAATAAGCTAAAATACGTTTTATATTATTTTGAATTAATGCAGACCAACCAGCTGATAATAGTGTTATTGATCCAATAATACTAGTTAAAAAAAGTATATTATTATTCATTAAAAATAATAAATCATTACGTAATATTAAATAAATTCCAGCTGTAACCATAGTTGCTGCATGTATAAGTGAAGATACAGGTGTTGGACCAACCATAGCATCTATTAACCATGTATTTAATGGGAATTGAGCCGATTTTCCTAATGCTCCTATAATTAACATTATAGCAATTATTTTTAAATAATATGATTTATAATAAATATAAGAAGATGTTATTAAATATGATATTTCTGAAAAATTTAGAGTATTAAATATTTTAAATATTAAAAAAATACCAATAATTAAAAAAATATCACTAAAACGAGTTATTAAAAAAGCTTTTATAGCAGATAATCCATTTAATGTTTTTTTATAAAAAAAACCTATTAATAAATAAGAACATACTCCTACACCCTCCCAGCCGAAAAACATTAAAATAAAATTATCAGCTAATATTAATAATATCATATTAGCTATAAATAAATTAGTATATGCAAAAAATCTAGAGTATCCTTCTTTATTTTTCATATACCAAATTGAAAAAATATGTATGAAAAAACCTATCCATGTGGTAAGAATTAACATAATTAATGATAATTTATCTAAATATAAAGAAAAATTAATATATAAATTATCAATTTTTAATATTTCCCATAAATCTTGTTTATATAATAAAATATTATTTTTAGTAAAAATATATCCTATAATTAGTGTACAAAATGCACTTATTCCTATAAAACTAACTCCAATAATTGAAATTTGATTTTTATTAAAATAATTTGAAAACAATGATAATATTAAAAAACTAATTAATGGCATTAAAAAAATTAAAAAAATAAATTTCATCCATTCATCTCACTAATTGAATCAACATTAATATTATTTTTATAATAATATAATTTTATTAATAAAATTAAACTTATACATGTTTCTATTGCTGATATACTAATTGATATTATATACATAATTTCTCCTTCCGTTTGTTTCCAATAATTACCAGAAATTATACATGATAATGCTGAGGCATTTATCATGATTTCAGTACAAATTAAAATATACAACATATTATTTCGAATTATTGTCCCTGTTAATCCAATAATAAATATTATTATTATAAGTATTAAAACATAATATAAAGGTATCATTTTTATATTCTTCTTTTATTTTTTACAATTTAACATTATTTTTTTATTATTCTTTTATTGTACCTATATGTAAAACAATAATTATACCAGATAATAAAAGTATTGATATTAATTCAATAATTATTTTATAATGTGTAAATAAATTTACTCCTATATCAATTATATTAATAAAATTCATAATAATATATTTTTGATTATATAAATTTTTTAAAATATAAAATATTAATATTAAAAATAACAAATTAATAAGAAATATAGTAATTAAAAATAACATTTTTTTAAATAAAAAATTTTTTTCTTCTAATTCAATATTTTTATAATTTAAGAACATTAAAACAAATATAAATAAAATAACGATAGCTCCTGCATAAATAATAATTTCTAATGAACCTGCAAAATAATCTCCTAAAATAAAAAATATACATGACATTGAAATTAGCGAAATTAAAAAATATAATAATGTATAGATAGGATTAATACTAATAATAATTAAAAATGTAAAAATTATAGATATACCTCCTAAAATATAAAATATGATTTCCATATAAAATACCTTTTTTAAAATTTAAATTATGGTAATATATTTTTTATATCTACTTCGATATTTGAATATTTATCCTTTTTATTACGATTATGTTGTATATCAACTCCTGAAATATCATAAAAATTATATTTTAAATATTTTCCTTGATTATTTATTAATAAATCATTTTTTTCATAAATTAAATCCTTTCTATTAAATTCACATAATTCAAAGTCTGGAATTAATTGTATTGCTCCTGTAGGACAGGATTCTTCACAAAATCCACAAAAAATACATCTAGACATGTTAATTCTAAAAAATTTCGGATAAGATCTACCATTTTTATTTATTCCTTTTTGTAAAGTTATACAACTAACTGGACATGAAACAGCACAAAGATTACAAGCGACACAACGTTCATTATTATTTGAATCAGATGTTAATATAATTCTTCCTCTATATCTTGGTGGTAAATAAACTTTTTCTTCTGGATACATTATAGTTTCTCTTTTATTAAAGAGATTCATAAATACTAAAAAAATACTTCTTATTTGACTAATTAATGCAATAAAAAAATTTTTTATTTTCATGATTATTTTCAAATATAATTATTTTAATACTACAAAAAATGCAGTAATGATAAGATTAATTAATGTTAATGGTAAACATATAAACCAACTAAAATACATTACGTTATCATAACGGGGCCTAGGTAATGATGCTCTTATTAAAAAAAATAATATTATAAAAATAATAGTTTTTCCTATATACCATATAATAGGAGGTAAAAAGGGACCTAACCATCCTCCAAAAAATAAAATTACAATTAAAGAAGATAATACTATTATATTAATATATTCTCCTACAAAAAAAAGGCCAAATTTCATTCCAGAATATTCAATATGATAACCATCAATTAGTTCTTGTTCTGCCTCTGGTTGATCAAAAGGATGTCTATGGCATAATGCAATAGAAGCTATAAAAAACGATATAAAACCAAAAAATTGAGGGATTATATTCCAACAATTTTTATATTGATAATAAACTATATCAAAAAGGTTAAAAGAACCTGTTTGACATATAATCCCCATTACTGATAAACCTAAGAAAATTTCATAACTTATTATTTGTGCAACACCTCTAATTGAACCTAGTAAAGCATACTTATTACAACTAGATAATCCTGCAAATAAAATAGAATAAATTGAAATACTAGCCATCATAAAAAAAAAAAGTATTCCAATATTTAAATTAGATATCATTAATTGAGGAGTAATTGGTAATATAGCAAATACAGATAATAATGTATTAAAAGCTATAATTGGTGCAATATTAAATAATATTTTATTTGAAAAATTTGGTGTCCAGTCTTCCTTAAAAATAATTTTTATCATATCTGCTAATATTTGTAAACATCCATATAATCCAACTCTATTAGGACCATAACGATTTTGAAATAAAGCTAATATACGCCTTTCAGCAAAACTTAAGAAAGCACCACTTATTATTAATAATAATAATATTAATATTGTCTTTAATAAATAAATTATTTTTATAGAATTTAAAAAAGAAAATAAAATCATTTTAATACCTTTATTTTTTCAATAGTTTTTCCTAAAAAAGATAATGGAATTTTTTTTACCCCTAATGGGATACTAATAAATCCTTGATGTAAAAATTCTGAAATACATGCTTTTAATATAAAAAAATTATTTAAACAATGTAACTCAATTAAATTATTATCTAAAATTTCTAATTTTTTAGCATCTTTTTTATTTAAAAAAACATAATGATTAGGAAAATATTTTTGTATTAAAGGAGATTTTTGTATTAAACTATTACTATGAAATAAAGTATAATGTGATATAATTATTAATTTATTAGATAAAACAAATTCATAATTATAATTATCTTTTTTTATTTTTACTATATAATGTTTTTTTCTAAAAATTTTAAATCCTGTAGATCCGTATTTTGATGAAACTCCTATTTCTTTTTGAAATTTATGTAATGATTGCGAAGAATTCCATCCAGGAGACCATAAAAATGGTATATGTTTACAATTAATATTTGAGTTATAATTTCCTTCCATAGAAAAATTAAAAATAGTATCGTTATCTTCTGGTTGCTGTGGTTCATGTATATTTATATTAGATAATATTGATGTTCTTCCACTATATCTAGCAGGAGATCTTGCAAATTTTCTATTATATATTTTATAAGTAGAATTAGGTGATGCTAAACTGATACCATTTAATATTGGAATATATTTTTCACATTTTTTAATAATATCATCTAAAGTAATTTTATTATTTAAATTTTTTAATTTTGCATAAATTTTATATATCCATTTCCAACTAGATTTTCTATCATTTTTTTTATTATAAAAAGAAGGTTTATATACTTGAAAAAATCGTTGTGCTCTACACTCATTATTAATTACAGTACCATTACTTTCTATAAAATTTGATACTGGTAATATTATATGAGCTTTTTTCATAGTTTTAGTAAAAATATGATCTAAAACAATTATATTCGAAATTTTTGAAAAAAAATTATTTAATTTATTTTTTTCTTCATAAAAATATAAATCATTTTCCATAATAATAATTGTATCTATATTAAAATTATTAGATTTACTTTTTATAAATAGATCACATAAAGACTTACCTTTAATTAAATTAACTCCCATACTATTTACTTTATTTAATACATAAAATAAGCCTACATTTTTTTTTTTTTCTTTTAATGCTTGTGCTATAGCATAAGATGCAGCAATTAGTTCTATAGAACTAGCTCCAGTTCCAGAAATAATTAAAGGTTTTTTAGCATTTAATAATATTTCTTTTATTTTTAAAAGTTTATTTTTTAATTTTTTATCATTTAAAGAAAAATTAATATTATTATTCTTAATATAATTAGCTAATATAAAAGCAAATTTAGATTGATTAGAGGTAGGTGCATAATAATTCCAGAAGGAAATATCATCTAATAATGTTTTGTCATTACTTGTGATAATTAATGGATTAATAGATTGATTTCTTAAATTCAAAATTGCATCAAAATTCCAATAAGGAATTTTTTTATTTGTTTTAATATCTAAATTATTTTTTACAGCTTGTCTTACCGCTAAAGCTGCTCTAGGATTAGTATTAGTTAAATCTTCTCCTAATATTAAAATAGCATCATAATCTTCTATTTCAGATAATGTAGGAAAATATATATTTTTATTTTGTAATATTTTAATAATATAATTAATTTGTTCTTGTTCATTTTTTAAAATACCTAAATAAAAATTATTTTTTCCAACTAATTTTTTCAAAATAAAATTACTTTCTATACTAGCTCTAGGTGAGCCAATACCAACTATTTTTTTTGATTTTGATATTAAATTAGCAATTTTTTTAATAATTTTTTTATCATTTAAAATAAATTTTTTATTATTTTTATAATATATTATTTTAATAGGATTATTTTTTAAAAAAATATATCCATAACCAAAATAACCTCTGTCACAAAGAAAGTAATGATTTATTTTTTCATGAAATCTATTTTGGATACTAGATAATTGTCCATAACGTTCTCCTATAGAAATATTACATCCTAACGAACAATGTTGACAAATACTGGGAGCGTACTGAAGATCCCATTTTCTTGCATAATTTGTATTATATGTTTTATCAGTAAAAACTCCAGTTGGACATATTTCAATTAAATTTCCAGAAAAAGGATTTTTTAATTTACCATCTAAATATCTACCAAAGTAAATATTATCTTTTGAACCAAAAACATTAAAATCTTTCCCATCTGAATAATTTTTATAAAATCTTAAACAACGATAACATGTAATACAGCGATTCATTGTATGTGATATAAATGGACCTAAATATTGATTTTTATATTTTCTTTTAGTAAAATTATACCTACGTATATTATGTCCTGACATAACAGTCATATCTTGTAAATGACAACTACCTCCTTCATCACATACAGGACAATCATGTGGATGATTTAACATTAATAATTCAATATTTTTTTTACGAAAATTAATTGAATCTTTATCATTAATTAATATATATGAATTTTTTATAGGAGAAGACATACAGGACATAATTATTTGTCCATTTTTTTTAAAATTATCATATTGTTTTATTGCACATTGACGACATGAACCTATACTACCTAAAATTGGGTGCCAACAAAAATACGGTAAATTAAAACCTAATGATAAACATATTTTTAATAAATTATCTTTTTCATTAACTTTATATAATTGACCTTCTATATTAATATTAATCATAATATAAATTCCATAATATTATTTTAGTATATATCAATACTCTAATTTAGAAATATGATAAATAAATATTTTATATAAAAATTTTATTTAGCAATACCAGATTCAAACTCATGTAAAAAATATTTTAATGCACTATTTAAAGGTTCCATTGCACCTGGTGCATGTGCACAAAAAGAACCTCCATTTGTTAATTGTTGACTTATTTCTTTAAGAAGAGAAATATCTCTTTTAGAACCTCTTTTTTTTTCTAAATTATCTAATATTTTAACAATCCAGGGTAAACCTTCTCTACAAGGAGTACAAAAACCACAAGATTCTCTTGCAAAAAAAATTTCTAAATTTTTTATTAAAGATAAAATATTAATGCTATTATCTATAGCTAAAGATATACCTGTTCCTAATCTACTACCTGCTTTACTAATATTTATAAAATCCATCGGTAAATCTAAATGATTTTTTGTTAATAGGCCAGTTCCTGCTCCACCTGGTTGCCATGCTTTAAATATAAAACCTTTTTTCATTCCTCCTGCATACTTTTCTAGAATTTCTCTAGCAGGTATACCAAAAGGTAATTCCCATAATCCAGGATTTTTTACATTTCCAGAAAAACCTAACATTTTTGTACCAGTATCATATTTACTTCTAGATATTTTTTTATACCAATCAGGACCGTATTTTATTATACCAGGTATATTAAATATAGTTTCAACATTATTAATACATGTTGGTTTACCCCATAAACCAACTATAGCTGGATATGGAGGTTTAAATCGTGGATTTGCACGTTTACCCTCTAAAGAGTTAATTAATGCTGTTTCTTCTCCACATATATATCTTCCAGCTCCTATATGAAGATATAAATCAAAATTAAAATTACTATTTAATATATTTTTACCTAAAAAATTAAAACTATAAGATTCCTTTATTGCTATATTTAAAATATTTAAACAATTTATATATTCCCCTCTTAAAAAAATATATCCTTTATTAGCCTGAATAGCAAAAGCACTAATTATTATACCTTCTATTAATTGATGAGGAATATGTTCTATTAAAAAACGATCTTTATATGTTCCAGGTTCCATTTCGTCGGCATTACATAAAAAATAACGAATTTCTTTATTATGTTTTTTAGGAGGTATTAAACTCCATTTTAATCCAGTATAAAATCCTCCACCTCCTCTACCTTTTAATTTTGATTTTTTAATAATATTTATTATATTTTGAGGAGTATTTTTTAATAAACTATTTTTTAAACTTTGATAACCATCTTGTTTTATATATTTTTTTAAAAATATTGTTTTATTTTTATTAATACGCCATGTTAGAGGATGTGTTTCCGGATTGGGATTTATGATTTTCATTAATATAATTATCCAATATTTGATTTATATAATTAATAGATAATGAAGTATAAATTTTTTCATTAATCATTATAACAGGACTATTTTCACAATGTCCTAAACAACATATAGGTATTAGAGTAAATAATTTATCAGAAGTTGTTTGTCCTGGTTTAATATGTAATTTATTTTCAATATATTTTAATATTTTTTCATATTTTGTTATATAACAAACAATACTATCACAATATTTAATAACGTATTTTCCTACTGGTGATCTAAAAATTTGACTATAAAATGTAGCCACACTATCAATTTCAGAAGGATTTATATTTAAAATATTAGAAATAATAATAATAATATCATCAGATATCCATCCATATTTTTTTTGAAAAAATATTAATATTTCAATAATAGCCGCATTATTATATTCATAATGATTTTTAATTTTATTAATTATTTTAAATTCTTCTTTACTTAAAGATATATTATTAATTATTTTTTTCATAAAATTATATTTTAACGGTCTACATCAGACATAACAAAATCAATACTTCCTAAGTATGTAATTAAATCTGATATTAGACTACCTTGAATGACAGATGGTATTTGTTGTAAGTGAGGAAAACTAGGTGTTCTAATTCTAGTTCGATAACTCATCGTACTACCATCACTAATTAAATAATAACTATTAATTCCTTTAGTAGCTTCAATCATTTGAAATGCTTCATTAGCAGGTATTAATGGTCCCCAGGATACTTGAACAAAATGATGGATTAAAGTTTCTATATGGTTTAACATTTTTTCTCTAGGAGGTGGTGTTGTTAAAGGATGATTAACTTTATATTCCCCTTCAGGCATATAATTTAGACATTGTTTTATAATATGTAAACTTTGCCAAATTTCTTCAAATTTTAATAAAATTCTTGAATAACAATCACTAATATTATTACCTATAGGAATATCGAAATCAAAGTTTTCATATCCAGAATAGGGACGCCATTTACGAACATCAAAATTTAATCCAGTAGCTCTTAAACCAGTTCCAGTAATCCCCCAAGATATTGCTTCTTTCTGATTATAAAATGCTATATTTTTAGATCTAGATATTAAAATACTATTTTGTAGTGCTACTTTTTTATATATATTTAACCTTTTAGGTAACCAATTTAATAATTTTTTTATTAAAATATTCCATCTATTGGGTAGATCTTGTGCTAAACCTCCGATTCTAAACCATGCAGGATGCATTCTAGCTCCTGTAATAGCTTCAATTATATCATATATTTTTTGTCTATCGGTAAAAACTAAAAATATAGGAGTCATTATACCTAAATCTTGCATAAAAGTAGATAAACAAAGTAAATGGCTATTAATACGAAATAATTCAGATAACATTATTCTAATAACTTTAATTCTATCTGTTATAATAATATTAGCTAATTTTTCAATTGCAAGGATATAAGGCATTTCGTTTATACAACCGCCTAAGTATTCAATACGATCGGTATATGGTATATATGTATGCCATGTTTGTCTTTCTGCTATTTTTTCAGCTCCTCTATGATGATATCCAATTTCAGGTATACATTGTATAATTTCTTCTCCAGATAATTGTAATATTATTCTAAAAGCTCCATGTACTGAAGGATGATTTGGACCTAAATTAAGATACATATAATCATTTAATTTATTTTTTATAGGTAAATTATAATCTTCTGGTTTAAACTCAGTAGATTTAATATCTTTTTTATATTTTTTTTTTGTTAATATATAAGGAATGGATTCAGTAGCTCGTGAAGGAAAATCCTTACGTAAAGGATAACCATTATTCCAATTTTTAGGTAATAAAATATGTGATAAAGAAGGATGATTAATAAAATTAATTCCGAACATTTCCCAAATTTCTCTTTCATACCAATTAGCATTTTGAAAAAAATTTGTAATAGTATTAATATTTAAAAATTTTTCTTTTAGAGGAATTTTTATAATAATATCAGAATTTCTATTAATAGATATTAAATGATAAAATAATGAAAAATCCATTTTTTTCATTAGTTTAAATTTATTAAAATGTAATCTTTCATCTATACCATGCATATCATATAACATATTATATGGATTTTTTATTTCTGAAAAAAATTTTATAAATTTTATTAAATCATTTGATCTAATCCAAATAGTAAATGGAATTTTATTATTAAGATTATTTTGTATAATAAAATCTTTAAAATTAAATTTTTTATTTAACTCACCTATAATAGGTTCTGTATTTTTCTGAGAAAAAGATTTATTATGTATATCTCCTATTTTCTTAATTACATTATCAAAAACGTTATTCATATTCATAAATAGACCTTATTATAAATATTTTTTAATACTATATATTTTTTATTGATTTAAATTTAATATTTTTATCATTAAAATGTTTCTTTGATGATTTTTTAAATCTAGCTTTATAAATACCTTGATCTCCTATAACCCAAGATAATGGACGTCTTTCATAATTTATAGCTTTTTGTAATAATAATAATGCTTGTATATATGATTCTGGTCTAGGAGGACATCCTGGAATATAAATATCTACAGGTAAAAATTTATCTACTCCTTGAACTACAGAATATATATCATACATTCCTCCAGAATTAGCACAAGATCCCATTGAAATTACCCATTTAGGTTCTAACATTTGATCATATAACCTTTGTATGATAGGAGCCATTTTTAAAAAACATGTTCCTGCTATTACCATAAAATCAGCTTGTCTAGGAGATGCTCTTAAAACTTCTGAACCAAATCTTGAAATATCATTAATAGATGTAAACGAAGTAGTCATTTCAACATAACAACAAGATAGTCCAAAATTATAAGGCCATAAAGAATTTTTTCTACCCCAATTAATAATTTTATTTGTAATTTTTTTTAAATTACCTAAAAAAATATTTTTACTAATTTGATCATTTAAAGGATCTATATCAATATTTTTTTTTTTTTCTAAAGGGTAACTTTTTTTATTATTTTTAATTTTATTTAGAATAAATTTCATTTTAGTATATATATATTTTTTTTATATAATTAAATATTTTTATATTTCCAATTTAAAGCTTTCATTTTAAATAAATAAAATAAAGTAATTAAAATAGTAAAAATAAAAAAAATTCCTTGAAGAAAACTTTCTAATTTTATTATTTTAATAGTAACAGACCATAAATATAAATATAAAGATTCAATATCAAATATAATAAAAAATATTGCTATTAAATAATAATTAATATGTATTTTCATTTGAGTATTACCATAAGAGTAAACACCTGATTCAAATGGTATCTGTTTATCTAAACCGTATGAACGTCCTCCTAAAAATGAGGAAATAAATATCATTAAAGAACTAATAATTATCGCAAAAACTTGAAATATTATAAAATATTGAGGATTATATATTAATTTATTTATTATCATAATTAATTTCTTTTTTTATAAGAATATATTTATATCACGTAATTTTGTATTAAAAATTTTTTTAAATAAGAAAAATTATTAGATAATTTGTAAGATAGATTTTTTTTTTCTAAACAATGAATTAAAATATTAGGTAATAATATTTTTTGATGTAATGTTTTATAAATATAATCTTGAAATTTAGCTGGGTGAGCAGTACCAAGAAATATATTAAATGTATCTTTTTTTAAAATTTGTTTTTTTAATGCACAAAAACTTACAGCTGAATGTGGTTCTAAAATATATTTATATTGATTATAAAAATTTATTATTGTATTAGTTGTTTGTATATCTGTAATTGGGAAAGACTCTAATTTTTTTAAATTCCAATTATTTTTGTTAAAAATTTCTATAATTCTAGGCCAATTATTAGGAATACTAACATCCATTGCATTAGATAATGTTGGTATTGTTTTCTTAGGTTTCCAATATCCTTTTTTTAAAAATCTAGGTATTGTATCATTGATATTAGTTGCAGCAATAAACTTATGTATAGGTAACCCCATTGTTTTAGCTATTAATCCAGCTGTTAAATTACCAAAATTACCACTAGGAATTGAAAATACTATTTTATTTTTTCTTTGATTTAAAGGAATTTGTGAAAAAGCTTCAAAGTAATAACATGTTTGTGCTATTAATCTACTAATATTAATTGAATTTGCAGAATTTAAATATAATAATTTTTTAAGTTCTTTATCATTAAATACTTCTTTTATAAGTTTTTGGCAATCATCAAAATTACCTTTAATTGCAATTGTTTTTATATTATTTCCTAATGTACAAAATAATTTTTCTTGTAAAATAGAAATTTTTTGATAAGGATATAATATCACAACTTCAATATTTTTCATTTTATAAAAAGCATGAGCAACAGCAGCACCAGTATCACCAGAAGTAGCAGTTAAAATAATAATTTTTTTTTCTTTATTAAAAAAATTTAACATTTGTGCCATAAAACGTACACCAAAATCTTTAAATGCTAAAGTAGGTCCATGGAATAATTCTAAACAGGCAAGATTTTTATCAATTAAATTTAATAATATTGGGAAATTAAATGCTTTAGTTATTTTTATTTTTAATTCATCTAATAAAATTTCTTTTTTATTTAAAAATAATGAAATTATATAATTACTTCTATCTATAAAATTAAGTTTTAATATATTTTTAATTATTTTATTATTTAGTTTTGGTATATTTATAGGAAAAAATAAACCTTGTTTTTTACCTAAACCTTTTTTTAAAGCTTGACTAAAATTTTTTTTTTCTTCATGATAATTAAGATTATAAAATTTCATTTTTGCTCCATAATTTGAGTACCTATATTATTAATTTTACATATATAAACAAATCCTGTATTATTTTTTAAATAATTTTTTTTAAACCAATCGACCATATTATAAGCAATATTTAAATTATTAAAAATACTAAAAACTGTAGGTCCTGATCCTGAAATTCCGTAACTTAATGCACCTAATTTTTTTGCTGTATAAGAAATTTTTTCAAAGTTGGGTATAAAAGATTTTCTATATGGTTCAGCAATAAAATCTTTCATTAATTTTGATGCTAACAATTCTTGTTTTGTATGACTAGCATTAATAAACCCTGCTAAATATTGACTTTGTTTAATAAAAATTTCTTTTTTATATAATTTCGGTAAAACTTTTCTAGAATAAAAAGTAGATAATTTAATTCCCGGATATGCTATAACCCAGAACCAATTTTTAAAAATTGGGATATTTTGAATAATTAAATTATTTTTATTAATAATTAATATTAATTTCATTCCACCTAATAAACAAGGAACAATATTATCATAATGTATATTACCAGATAATAATCCTTCCAATTCTCCCATTAATTTTAATAAATCAATATTATTTAGTGGATTATTACAAAATAAATTTATTGCTTTTAAACAAGCAACAATTGAACAAGCACTAGAACCTAATCCTGATGCTACAGGAATATTTTTTTCTAAAATTATTTTTACAGGAATTTTTTTCCCAATTTTCTTACAAAATTTTGTCCAACAATGAAAAATAATATTTTCATGATTATTTTTTGGTAAATCATTAAAAAAAAGACCTTTATTAATTAAAATAAATTTTTTAGATGAAGAAATTGTTATAAAATCTCCTAGAAAACCTTTATCAACTCTTGATAATGCTATTCCTAAAGTATCAAAACCTACATTTATATTTCCAATTGAAGCAGGAGAATAAATTTTAATCATAAATAATAATTCCTTATAATTTAATTAAATTAAACGTAATAAATCATTTAAAACTCCTGCTGCAGTAACATTATTTCCTGCACCATATCCTCTTAAAATTAACGGATATGGTTGATAATAATTTGTATAAAAAGCGAAGGAATTCTCTCCATTTTTTATTTTAAAAAAAGGATGATTATTATCAATTTGTATAATTTTTACTTTACATTCACCTTGTGAATTTATACTACCTATATAACGTAATACTTGATTATTTTTTTTTGCTTCTTGAATTTTTTTTGTATAAATTATATCTAATTCTGATAAAGAATTGAAAAATTCTGTAAGAGATTTTTTTTTATTAAATGTATTAGGTATAATTGATTCAATCATAATATCATTTAATTCTATATTTAAGCCAATTTCTCTAGCTAATATAAGTAATTTTCTAGCTACATCTGTTCCAGAAAGATCCGATCTTGGATCTGGTTCTGTAAAACCCATTTCTTTAGCCATAATTATTGATTTTGATAAAGTAATTCCTTCTTCTAATTTACCAAAAATAAATGAAAGTGAACCTGATAAAATTCCAATAAAATTATTAATTTTATCACCTATTTTTATTATATTTTGTAATGTATTAATTACTGGTAATCCAGCACCAACATTAGTTTCATAATAAAATTTTAAATGTAATTTATTTGCTGTTAAACGTATTTTTTTATAATATTCTATTGTAGAAGAGTTTGCTTTTTTATTAGTAGCAATTATATTAAAACCACGATATAAAAAATCTATATACTGATCTGCAATTATTTGTGAAGAAGTACAATCAACAATTACAGGATTAATAAATTTATATTTTTTAAATTTATTTAATAAATTTTTTATTGTATTATTATCATTAGTATTAGTACCACTATTAATTTCTTTTTTCCAATTTTTAATATCAATACCATTTATATTAAATAAAAAACCTTTTGTATTAATAATACTACAAATTTTTAAATTAATATTTTTATTTTTAAAATAATATTTATTTTGATTAATTTGTTTTAATAAAGTATTACCAATACCTCCAGTACCTATTATAAAAATTTCTAATATTTTTCCCTTATTTAATAATATTTGATGTGCTATTTTTATAATATTTTTTGCATATTTTTCTTTTATAGCAACAGTAATATAATTTTGAAAAATATTTTGCGATACAGTAAATATTTTTGTATTTGTTATTTTAAAAATATTAAAAAAATTAGAAATTAGACTTGTAGAATAATTAATATTATTATCAACTAATGTAATTAATGATAATTCTTTAATTACTTTAATTGATTTAATTAAATTATATTTAAATTCTAAATTAAACTCTTCTTTTAATGAAATATGTAAATTATTTAAATCTTGATCTAAAATTAAAATATTAATATTACAATCTTCTGAAGATTGAGTTATAAAATAAATAGATATTTCTAATTTAAATATAAAAAATAATATTCGTGATATAATATTTTTAATTTGTTTATTTTTATCACCACTAATATTTAACATCGATATATTTTTTAACTCAGTAATTCCTTTAATTTTAGGTAAGATATTTTTTTTTTTATCAAAATTACTAATTAAAGTTCCATTAGATTTTATATTCATTATATTTTTAATAATACAAGGTATACTATTTTTTAACATTGGTGCTAAAGTTTTATAATGAATAACTTTAGCTCCAAAATATGCTAATTTTATAGCTTCTTTATAAGTAATAAATTTTAATAAATGAGTATTTGATATTAAATTAGGATCAGCTGTATATATACCACTAACATCAGTCCAAATTTCACAACATTTAGCTTTTAAACAAACAGCTAATACTGCTGCTGAATAATCAGAACCATTTCTACCTAATAATACTGTTTCCTTTTTTTCATTAACAGCAGAAAATCCAGGCATTAATATTATATCAATATTTAATAAATTAATATTTTTAATATTTTTAAAAGTTAAATCAATATCTACTGTTGATTCTAAATAAGTTCCATAGGCTAATAAATATTTTTTAGGAGAAATTATAAATATTTTATATTTTTTTATTTTTAATAAACTTTCTAATAAAAGAATAGAAAACTTTTCACCTTGTGATAAAATTTTTGCTTTAATTATATTAGGACAATAATTAAGTAAACTAATACCATATAAAAGTTTTTCTATCTTATTAATAATTTTATTTATATTATAATTTATAATATAAATATCTAAATTTTTTATATTTTTTTTTAAATTATCAGTTAATTTTATAAAAAATTCTTGAATATAAGTTATATCTTTTTTATAATTTTTTTTTTTTATAGATTTTTCTATCATTTTTTCTAAAATATTTGTAATATTTGCTGGTGCAGACAAAACAACAGCTATTTTTTCATTCTTTAGATAAATTTTAATTATATTAATTATTAATAAAAATTTTTCTGCATTTTTTAAAGATGTACCACCAAATTTCAATACTCTCATATTGTTAAACCTACCTAAAATTTTAAAATATAAAAATATGAATAAATATATTTATAATTTTTATCAAATAAATATATAATAATGATTATATTATTTAAATCGAAATATTTGATTTATTTAAATTATTAAATAAATGAAGTTTTTTTATTTTAAATAAAATTTTAAAAAAAAGACTATAAATAGTTTAAAATACAAAATAATTTTATTTATATAAAATTATTATTTTTTATAATTTTAAATTTATTTACGCATATTATAACATGAATAATATATTATTAATTAAATAATTTAATAGTTTATATAAACATTTTTATAAAACTAAATTATTTTATTTTAAAAAAACATCTTTAATATTTTTTATATTTTTGTATAAAAAACCTTTTCCGCCTTTAACTGAAAAAAATTTTTTTAATTCTTGATATTTTAATTCAAATTCTTTATTACTTGTTTTTATACAAACTATAGAATTTTTATTTATAAGAAATATCCATTTTAGTTTATCTTTTTTTTGAATAAAATCTTTATTATTAATAAAAATTAATCTATTTCCTTTACCTCTAGAGAGTTTAGAAATTTCATTAATAGAAAATAATAAAAATTTACTTAAAAAAGATATAGCTAATATTTTAAAATTTTTATTTTTAATTACTAATGGTGGTAATATCTCAGCATTATCTGATAAATTAATAGATAATTTTCCATTTCTATTGCAAGCTATTAAATCATTAAATTTACAGATAAAACCATAACCAGAACTAGAAGAGAGAATTATTTCTTTATTATTAGACTCCATTAATAAACTTTTAATTATAGATCCTTGTGGAATATTTAATTTCCCATTTAAAGGTTCTCCTTGACTACGGGCAGCAGGTAAAGAAAAAGAATCAATACTATAACTACGTCCTTTTGAATCTAAAACTACTATGGTTTGATTTTTTTTTCCTTTTACTGAAATTAAAAAAGAATCTCCTGATTTATAATTTAAATTTAAAGGATCTATAGTATGACCTTTAGCACATCTGATCCATCCCATTTTAGATAAAATAATTGTAATAGGTTCACTTAAAATTAATTCAGATTCATTTAATAATTTTGCTTCTTTTCTTTTTTTAATAATTGAACGACGAGTATTTCCATAACTATTAGCAGATAATAAGATTTCTTTTTTTAAAAGTAAATTTATTTTTTTTTCTGAAAATAATATTTTTTCAATTTTTTTATGTTCTACTTCTAATTTTTTTTTTTCATTTATTAAATTTTTTTCTTCTACAAATGAAATAGAACGTAATTTAAAATTAAGTAATGTTTCTATTTGTATATCAGTAAGATTAAATTTTTTTTTAATAATAGAATGAGGATTTGGATTTACACGAATAATTTTTATAAAATTTTCTAAATGAGAATAGATTATTAATAGTCCTGTAATTATATGTAATCTTTTATTTATTTTTTTTAAATAAAAATTTAAACGTTTTTTTACTATTTTTTTTCTAAATAAAATCCATTCTGATAATATTTCTATTAAATTTTTTACAGCAGGCTTATTGTCTAAACCTATCATATTTAAGTTAATACGATAACTTTTTTCTAAATCAGTAATAAAAAATAAATGATACATAATTTGTTCAATTTTTAAATAATTAAAATTATTACGAATTACTATAACTATTCTAGTAGGATTTTCATAATCAGATTCATCTCTTATTTCTTCAATCATTGGTAATTTTTTATTTCTCATTTGTGTTGTAATTTGTTCAATAATACGTATTCCAGAAATTTGATATGGTAATGATGTAATAATTACTGTATTATCTTGTATTTGCCATACTGATCTTAATTTGATAGAACCTCTACCTTTTTCATATATTTTATAAATTTCATTTTTAGGTGTTATAATTTCACTCCCAGTAGGAAAATCTGGACCTTGAATAATATTTAAAATTTCATTTAATTTAATTTTAGGATAATCAATTAATTTTATTATAGCATTAGATATTTCTTTAATATTATGGGGAGGAATATCTGTTGCCATTCCTACTGCTATTCCTGTTGATCCATTTAAAATTATATTTGGTAAACATGCTGGTAATATTTTAGGTTCTAATAATGTTCCATCAAAATTAGGTATAAATTTTACAGTACCTTTTTCTACTTCATTTAATAATATATCGGAATATTTTGCTAAACGAGACTCTGTATATCTCATTGCAGCAAATGATTTAGGATCATCTTGAGAACCCCAATTTCCTTGACCTTCTATTAAAGGATATCTATAAGAAAAAGGTTGTGCCATTAAAACCATTGCTTCATAACAAGCTGCGTCTCCATGAGGATGATATTTACCAATAACATCACCAATCGTTCTAGCTGATTTTTTAAATTTACATGATGATTTTAATCCTAATTCAAACATAGCATATATAACTCTTCTCTGTACTGGTTTTAATCCATCCCCAATATGGGGTAATGCTCTATCAGAAATTACGTAGATAGAATAGTTTAGATAAGCATGTTCTGCAAATTTATCTAATAATATTGATTCTATTATATTTTTTTTTATTAATTTACTCATTTATTACCTTCTAAATATAATTTTATATAAAATATATGTTTTTTATTATAAAGAAACTTTATGATATTTTAACTATCAAATAATAAAATTTATATTTAAATTTTAATTATTAAATTGAATATTAAAGAATAAATATGTTATTTTTATGCAATAATATTTTTATTTTGGATATTTTATTATGCAAAAAATTTATTTTAAAAATAAAAGATATTTAATAACTCCAAAAGAATTAAAAGACACATTACCAATTTCTCATGAAATAAAAAAAAATATATTAACTTCACGTTCAATTATATCAAATATTATTTCAGGTAAAGATTATAGATTATTAATCGTTTGTGGACCTTGTTCTATTCATAATATTGACGAAGCAATAGAATATAGTAAGTATTTAAAAAAAATATTTTCTAAAATTAGTCATAATATATATCTTGTAATGAGAGTATATTTTGAAAAACCGAGAACAATTTTAGGATGGAAAGGATTAATAAATGATCCATATATGGATTATTCTTTTAATATAAATAAAGGATTATATTTAGCACGTAAATTACTAATAAAATTAGTTAAAAATAATATTCCATTAGCTACAGAAATTTTAGATCCTAATACATTAAAATATCTTGATGATCTTTTAAGTTGGATAGCGATTGGAGCACGTACAGTTGAATCACAAATACATAGAGAAATAGCTTCTTCAGTTAATATACCTGTAGGTTTTAAAAATAATATAAATGGTAATATTATTTCTGCTATAAATGCAATTCAAGCTTCTTCTATAGAACATCATTTTATGAGTATAGATAAAAATGGTAAAATTTGTATTATTGATACTAAGGGAAATAAAAATTGTCATCTTATTTTAAGAGGAGGACAAAAACCTAATTATTATAAATCTGATATAATAAAATGTGAAAAATATTTACTAAAATTAAAATTAAAACCTAAAATAATGATAGATTGTAGTCATGGTAATTCTAATAAAGATTTTAAAAAACAAATTTTAGTTATTAATTCAATAATTTCTCAAATTAAAGAAGGAAATAATTCTATTATGGGAATCATGATAGAAAGTTACATTAATGAAGGAAATCAAATTTTAAGTATTAATAATTATAAAAAATTAAAATACGGTATATCAATTACAGATGGATGTATAAGTTTACAAACAACAAAAACTATTTTATATAAAATAAGTGATGAATTAAATTCAATACTTAAAATACGTTCAATATAAAATAATATTAACAAAATATAATTATAAAAAAATATGTTAAATAAATTGAATTTATTACGTGATAAAATTGATATTTTAGATATAAAATTACTAGATATTTTATCAAAAAGATTAGAATTAGTAAAAAAAATAGGATTAATAAAAAATAAATACGGACTACCAATTTATGTACCAGAAAGAGAAAAATATATAATTAGTTTAAGAAAAAAAGAAGCAAAAAAAAAAGGAATATCTCCTAATTTTATTAAAGATATATTGTATCGTATAATTAATGAATCATATTTTTATGAAAAAACAAAAAAATTTAAAAAAATAAAACCTAATTTTACAGAAATATTAATTATTAGTCATAATAAAAAAATTAGTTATTTATTTAAAAAAATGTTAACTATAACTGGATATAATATTAAATATATAAAAGAAAAAAATTTAAATCTTAATAATATAAATTACTTATTTAAAAATATAGGAATGATTATTTTAGATATATCTAAAAGTTTTTTTGAAAAATTTGTTAATAAATTATTTCTTTTACCTAAAAACTGTATTTTAATTGATTTATCTCCTATAAAAGAAATATCTATAACAAAAATATTAAAAATATATAAAGGACCTGTTTTAGGTTTATATTATTTTTTTGATTATCAAAAAAATTTTTTATTTAAAGAATCTATAATATATTGTTATGGTCGTAAAAAAAAATATTACCTTTGGTTTTTAAAACAAATAGAAATTTGGGGATTAAAAATTGAATATATGAATTTAATAGAACATGATCAATATGTTTTTTTTATAGAATCATTAAAATATTTTTTTACATTAATATATAGTACTTTTTTAATAAAAACAAAGATATCATTTAATAAAATTTTAACTTTATACAAACCTATATCTTATTTAAATGTATTTATTTTAAAAAATTTTTTTTTAAAAAATCCAGAATTATATATAAATTTAATTACAGATTCAAAAAATAATATTGAAAATATTCAAAAACATTTAGATTATATTAATAATTTATCTTTTTTAATTAATGAAAAAAAAAGAATAAAAATAATTAATATTTTTAATAAAATTAATAATTTATTAATAAATAGTAAATAAATTTTTAAATTAAATATGAAATATATTTTAAATTAAAAATTTAGATATAAAATTTTAAAAAACTTAATATTAAAATAAATAATATTAAGTTTTTTTATATTATTTATTAATATTTGTTTTATTATATGAATCTTGTAAAATTGTTTTAATTAAATTACTTTCTATACTATTAGGATATTCTTTTAAAAAAATTAAACATCTAGTAATTGTTGATATATAATTTTTTTTTTTAAAAAGAGATTTTATAATATTTAAATCAAATATTCTTACACGTTTTTTCATAATAATTAATTTTTTTTTTAGATCATTAATATATATGCTATTAGGATAATTTTTAATGAATATTTCTGTATCATTAATAGCTAATTGAGTATAAAAAGGATTGCAATTTTTTCTATTTATTCTAAATAAAGTTTGCATTCTAGTATTAGAATCTAAAGATATTTCAGATAAAATTCTAATATAAAGGACATAACTCATAAATGGAGAATTATTATATGATTGCATAAATTCTTCAGTTAATTCTAAAACATTTAAAAAATTTTTCTTAAGATAACTTAGATACATTAAATAAACTAAAATTTTTCCAGTATATATATTGTACGGATAATTAACATATAAATTACTAAATTTAATTAAAGCTTTTTCATATTTTTTACTAACTAAAGTTTTTATAGCCTCTAAATATTCTTGTTTTAGAGAAATTTTGTAGTATTTTTTTTTTGAAGTATAATAATATTTACAATTAGTTGTAAATATTAACAATATACATATTAAAATATTAATAAAAAAAAATTTATTTTTTGTAAAAATTTTCATTTTAATCTTTTAAAAAAGAAATATATTATATTAATATATACTAATTTAATTTTTTAATTCTAGATATTAAATATATGAAATCTATAAATTTAATTTTAAAAGTTTGTTTAAAATATGATAAAAAAAGATTAGATTTATTTCTTACTAAAAAAATTATACAGTTTTCAAGATCACAAATAAAAAAAATTATTCTTAATAATAAAGTAAAAATAAACGATTTTATTATAAATATTCCTAAAAAAAAATTTTTTTTAAAGATATAATTAAAATTAATATATCAATTTTAGATGAAAATAATATATGGAAGGCGCAAAATTTACATTTAAATATAGTTTATAATGACAAATATATTTTAGTTATAAATAAAACAACTAATTTAGTTGTACATCCTGCTAATAAAAATCAAAATAATACATTATTTAACTCTTTATTATATTATTATCCTTATTTAAGAGATATCCCTAGAGCAGGTATTATACATAGATTAGATAAAAACACAACAGGATTAATGATTATAGCAAAAAATATGAATTCATATTTATTTTTAAAAAAAGAATTAAAAAATCATAATATTATCAGAGAATATGAAGCTATTGTAAATGGAATCATTGAAAACAACGGTATAATAAATTATCCAATAAAACGTATATATAAAAAACATAATATTTATATGCAGATTAATGTATTAGGTAAAAAAGCAATAACAAAATATTTTGTAAAAGATATCTTTAAAGCCCATACTTATTTAAGAATTAGATTACAAACAGGAAGAACACATCAAATTAGAGTTCATTTATCATATATTAATCATAGTATTGTTGGTGATCCAGTTTATAAAAAATCTCAAAATACTTCTTTAATTAATAATTTTTATAAAAAAAAAATTAATGAAATTATTCAAAGACAAGCTTTACATGCTTGTTATTTAAAATTTATGCATCCATTTTTTAACATAAATATTAAATTATATTCAATATTACCAAATGACATAAATAATTTAATTAATTTTTTAAAAAAAAATAAAAATTAAAATATTTAAAAAAATAAAAAATATATTTATTTAAAAATAATTTTATTAAAATAAATAATTAGTTTATAATGATAAAATCAAATTTTATCTTTTAATTAAGAGTGATAAAAAATATGATAAATATAAAAAAATATATGTTGTTTTTTAGCATGTTATTTTTATTATTAGTTACATCTAATAATTGTTTAGCATCTAGTGAATTATCTGATTTTTCTTTATATGATAAATTAACAAAAGAAGAACAACAATTATTTACTAAAGAATTTGGGAAAAAACCAGTTATAGTTGAGTTTTTTTCATTTTTATGTTCTCATTGTTATGAACTTTATACAGGTATTAATCAAAAAATTTTAAAAAATAAAATACCTAAGAATGTAAAAATTATAAAAATTCACTATAGTAAAATAGGTCAAGAATCAGGTTTATCTACTGTATTAGGATATGCTTGGGTTGTGGCTAAAATGTTAAATGTACAAGATAAAGTCCTTGGTCCAATTTTTGATGGTATTCATAAAACATCATCTATTCATGATCATAATTCTATAAAAAGAATTTTTATGAGAAAAGCTGGAATTACAGGTAATATGTTTGACGCAGCATGGAATAGTAATATAGCAAAAATATTATTTGAAAAAGAATATGATACAGTTGAAAAACTTAATATCCATTTAGTCCCAGATGTATATATTAATAATAAATTTGTAATGAATATTTCTGCATTATACACTAGTGACAATGATAATTTTTATCAAAACTATATTAGTTTAATAAAAAAACTTTTAAAAAAATAAAAATTTAAAAAAAAAGATATATTTTAAGTATATTTAAAAAATATGAGAAAAAAAATAATTTTAATTGATGGATCATTTTGTTTATATCGTGCTTATTATGCTTTACCTAATTTAATTAGTACTAAAGGATATCCTACAGGTGCAATATATGGTTTTATTAAAATTTTTAATAAAATTATAAAAATGAACATAAATAGTTATTTTTTAATTATATTTGATACTAAAGGAATATCTTTTAGAAAAAAAATTTTTAGTGAATATAAATCAAAAAGAATTAATATGCCTGATAATTTAATTTTACAAATTAAACCTTTATTAAAAATTATACAGGCAATGGGATATAATTTTATATCTATAAAAAATATAGAAGCAGATGACATAATTGGTACTTTATCATTAATAGCAGAACAAAAAAATTATTTAGTTTTTATTTTTAGTTTAGATAAAGATATAACACAATTAGTTAATGAAAATATAAAAATAATAAATCCTATTAATTATTCTATTTCTGGACCGAAAGAAATATATAAAAAATATGGAGTGTACCCAGAATTTATTAGTGATTTACTAGCTCTAAGTGGTGATTCCATTGATAATATTCCTGGAGTTCCAGGAATAGGAAATAAAATTAGTCAAAAGTTAATAAATAATTTAGGAAATTTAAAAAACATTTATAAAAATATAAATATTATTAATAATATGAATTTTAGAGGAGGTTATAACATAAAAAAAAAACTTATAAAATATAAAAAATTAGTTTTTTTATATCATAAATTAACAAAAATTAAAACTAATATTAATATGAATGTAGATTATTTTAATTTTTTAAAATTTAAAAAAAAAACACAAACAAATTGTTTGAAATATTTATTTCAAAAATATGAGTTTAATAAATTAAATTAGAATTTTTTATAATTTATTTTATATATTATTCTATTTATTATAAATATTTAGATTATAACCAATAATTAATATTATTTTTTATTTTTTTTAAATTTTTTTTTTCAATTGTAGAAAATGTAATTAATTGAATATTATTTAAAGATAAATTATTAATTTTTTTTCTTAAAATTTTTGTTATTTGATTTATATTATTTTTTATATTTTTCTTAGATATTTTATCAGTTTTATTTAATATTAATAAAATTGGTTTTTTATAAAAAATTATCTTTTTTAAAATTATTAAATCTATTTTTTTTAAGAAATGACGGATATCAATTAAAAGAATAACTACTTTTAATGAATTTTCATGTTCTAAATATTTTCGTAAAATATTATAATACTTAAATTTATATTTTTTAATAAATTTATTATATCCATATCCAGGAAAATCTAAAAAACGAATTTTTTTTTCACTATTTTCAAATACATTTATAAATAATGTGGATCCAGGAGTTTTACTTACATAAGCTATTTTTTTGTTAAGTAAAAGATTTATAATAGTAGATTTACCTACATTAGAATAACCAATAAATATAATATCACGACTATTAACCATATTAGTCAAATTATTAATATTTAAAGTACTATAATTAAAATTAATATTATTAAAATTATTCATTTTTTTTATATAATTACAATTATTAAAATATAAAATGTTAATATTTTTATTAGATACAATTTAATTATATATTAATAAAAAATTTAAACAATTAAATAGTATTTTATTAGGATTTATTTATGAAAAAAATACGTAATATAGCTATTGTTGCACATATAGATCATGGAAAAACTACACTAATAGATAAATTATTACAAGAATCTGATCATTTTAAAAATACATTTAAAGATAGTAATAATATAAATAGGGTAATGGATAGTAATGAATTAGAAAAAGAAAAAGGAATAACTATTTTTTCAAAAAATACATCTATTTTTTGGAAAAATTATAAAATCAATATAATTGATACTCCTGGACATGCAGATTTTGGTGCAGAAGTAGAACGTATTTTATCAATGGTAGATTCTGTATTATTACTAGTTGATGCTGTTGAAGGTCCTATGCCTCAAACACGATTTGTTGCATTAAAATCTTTTGCCTATAATTTAAAACCAATTGTAGTAGTTAATAAAATAGATAGAAATTTTATTAGACCAGATTGGGTTGTAAATCAAATATTTGATTTATTTGTTAATTTAAATGCTTCTGATGAACAATTAGATTTTCCTATAGTATATACTTCTGCACTTAAAGGAACTTCTGGATATGATGTTAATGAAATGGGAAAAAATATGGATATATTATTTAAAACTATTATTGAACATGTTCCCTCTCCAAGAGGAAATATTAATAAACCATTTCAAATGCAAATATCTCAAATAGAATATAATAAATATATAGGTAATATTTGTATTGGTTTAATAAATAATGGAAATATTAAAAAAAATCAATATGTTAATATTATTAAAAAAAATAATAAAGTGAAAAAAGCTAAAATTTTATATATTATATTTAATATAGGATTAAAACCTGTTTATACTGATAATGCTAAATCTGGAGATATCGTAGGTATTGCTGGTTCAGGATTTGAAAATGTAAATATTTCAAATACAATTTGTGATATTAATCATTATATATCTTTACCTTCTCTCATAATAGAAAAACCTAAAATAGGAATGTTATTTCATGTAAATAATTCTCCATTTTCTGGTATGGAAGGAAAATATATAACATCTAATAAAATATTTAATAGAATTAATAAAGAATGTTTACATGATGTTGCGTTAAAAATAACTAAAACAAAAAATAGTAATATTTTTTATGTTTCTGGTAGAGGAGAATTACATTTAATTGTTTTAATAGAGAATATGAGAAAAGAAGGATTTGAGTTATCGGTATCTAAACCAGAAATTATATCTAAAATAATTAATGGGTTAAAACAAGAACCATTTGAAATATTAATTTTAGATTTTAAACAAGATAAAAAAGGTAATATAATTCAATTAATTAGTAAAAGAAAAGCTATTATAAATAATATTATTTTAGATGATTATAATAATAGAATTAAAATTGAAGCAATTATTTCAAGTAGAGGATTAATTGGTTTTCGAAATGAATTCATAAATATAACTTCAGGTACTGGTATAATGAATTCTTTTTTTAGTCATTATGGTGTTAATCAATACCATATAATTGGGGAAAGGAATAATGGTGTTTTAATTGCAAATAAAGAAGGTTATGCAGTTTCTTTTGCTTTACATAATTTACAATCCAGAGGTAAATTATTTATTAATCCAGGAGAGAAAGTTTATGAAGGACAGGTAATAGGTGTTCATAATAAATCAAATGATCTTACTGTGAATTGTTTAATTAATAAAAAATTAACTAATATGAGAGCATCAGGTAGTGATAATCCTATTAATTTAATTTCTGTAAAAAAAATATCATTAGAAGAAGCCATAGATTTTATTAATAATGATGAACTAGTAGAAATTACACCAAAATCAATTCGTATTCGAAAAAAATATTTAACAAAATCCCAGCGTAAATTAACAAAAAAAATATAAAAATTTAAATATTATTTATTTATTTATATAATTAAATAATAATTATTGGAGCTGGGGGGATTCGAACCCCCGTCCAAAATTACTACACTTTTAGAACTACATGTTTAGTTTTATTTTATAAAGATTTCTTAATATAAACTAATAAAACTAAGTTTTATATTATATAGTCTAATAATAACTTTAATATATAATTTTAAGACTAATTGTATACGATCTCTTTTTTTATGACCTGTTTGCTTTTATCAAAGAGAAAAATAATAAGAAACAGGGCTTCCTGCAGTTTTTTATGCTGCTAAAGCGTATTTTTCAGTATTTGCAACTATATTATACGGTTTTTTTACAAGGCCTACCGTTCCTTGACATGCTCTTCAAGTTTTATAACTTTGTCAAATCCATAATCAGCCCCATAAATTTTAAATATTCTTTTTTAAAAAACGTAATTTATTAATATTCCATTCTTTATTTTTTATAATATTTCTTTTATCGTATTTTCTTTTACCTTTTACAATAGCAATTCTTAATTTACACCAAGATTTTTTCCAAAAAAGACCAATAACTACAGCAGTAAAACCTTTTAAATTTATATAATTTTTTAATAATTCTATTTCTTTTTTTTTTAATAATAATTGTTTTTTTCTATTATTATCATATTTTATATGATTACAAATTGTCTTTATAGGATTAATATCTAAATTAAATACATAAACTTTATTATATAAGAAACTTATATAACTATTAATAATATTAACTCTATTTAATCTTAATGATTTTACTTCCCAACCTTGTAAAATAAGACCTGCATTAATTTTTTCCTTAATAAAAAAATTATGGTAAATTTTTTTATTAAAAATAATATATTTTTTTTTTCCATAATAAAAATATTTTATTATTAAATATTATTAATTATAGTCTTTATATTTAATAAGATCAATATATTAAATAATATATATTTTAAAAAATATTTTTTAAAAATTAAAATATATTTATTAATTAAAATTTTATATATTATAATCTTATTATTTATTAAATAAATATAATATTCTATTAATTTAAAATTTTATTTTATAATTATTTAATAAATTTTTTAATATTTATTATTATAAAAAATAATATATATTATTATTTATAATAAGTATTTATTTTTAAATTTTATATAAAACTTATATAAGGATGATATATGAAAAATAATCAATCATCAATTGATATTAAAAAAAATAATATAGAAAAAAAAGATGATAAAAATATAAAAGAAAAAAATTGTAAAAATATAAAAAAAAATGAAAATGTTAAAAAACATGATATTGAATATTTTAAAGAAAAAAATAATAAGTATAAATTTAAAATTATTGAACTTAAAAAACAATTAAAAGAAAATGAAAATAATATATGGGATTTAAAATTACGATCTCAATCTGAAATTGAAAACATAAGACGTAGAACTTTATTAGATATAGAAAAAGCTTATAAATTTTCATTAGAAAAATTTATTAATGAATTATTACCAGTAATAGATAATTTAGAAAGAGCTATAGATTTAAAAAAAAAACAGAAAAATAATATTGATTTATCTATAATAGAAGGTATTGAATTAACATTAAAATCGTTATTAGTATTAATTAAAAAATTTGGTGTAAGTATTATAGATGAAATTAATATACCATTTGATCCTACTCAACATCAAGCGATGTCTATTATAGAATCGGATGTAATTAAAGAAAATTATATTTTAAAAATTTTACAAAAAGGATATTTTCTTAATATGAGATTATTAAGACCTGCAATGGTAATTGTATCTAAAACTAAAAAAATTAATAATAATTAATGTTTATTTTTGTTAATATGTTTATTAACTATTATAGTTAATGAACATATTATTTTTATAAAATATTCTTAAAACTTTGAAAAATAGGATTTTATAAATGTCTAAAATTTGTCAAATAACAGGTAAGAAAACAGTAAAAGGTAATAATCGTTCTCATGCAATGAATGCAACTAAAAGAAAGTTTTTACCAAATATTCATTTTCATAAGTTTTGGATAGAAAAAAAAAAAAAATTTATAACTATAAAAGTATCAGCAAAAGGTATGAGATTAATAAATAAAAAAGGTATTGAAAATATTTATTTATATAAAAAATAAAGGTTATTTTTATGGCAAAAAAAACACGTATTTTAATTAAATTAATTTCATCTGCTCAAACTGGTCATTTCTATACTATTACTAAAAATAAAAAAAATATAAAAAAATTAGAAATAAAAAAATTTGATCCTTATATTAGAAAACATGTATTATATAAAGAAAAAAAAATTAAATAGAGTTTAATTCTTTAAAATTAATAATTAATAATATATTAATCAATAATGTTTTTAACAATTAACAATTATTGATTAATATTTTTTAAAACAAATTATTCAAAGATTTTAGAATTTTTAAATCTTTTCTTAAAATTTTCAACACGTCCTTTAGTATCAGTTCTTTTTTGTTTTCCTGTATAAAAAGGATGACATATATAACATACATCTAAATTTAATTCTTTATTATTTTTTAAAGTTGATCTAGTATTAATAATATTACCACAAGAACATTTTACAGTAATTTTATTATATTCAGGATGGATATTTTTTTTCATAAATTACCAATAATATATTTTTAAAACAATTTATTTACATATTTTATAAAAATATTTTATTATTACAAGGAAATTTTTATAAAAAAGAATAAAAACTTTAAATTATGAATATTATTAAAGTAGTATTTAATAATTCTGTTCTATATAACAAATTTGATTACTTATTACCTAAAAATACATCAATTTATATTGGATGTAGAGTTATAGTTCCTATAAAAAAAAAAAATTATATAGGTATAGTTATCGAAATTAATAATTTTTCTAAAATATCTATAAAAAAATTAAAATTTTTATATAAAATTTTAGATAAAAAACCACTTTTTAATTCTTCAATTTTAAATTTTGCAAATCAAATTTCTAAATATTATAAATATCCTATTGGATTAATTTTATTTCAGATATTACCAATATTTTTTAGAAAAAAAAATAAATATAAAATAAATTTAAAAAATACTTTACAAGTAGAAAAAATAAATATTTTAAATAATATAAAATTAATAAAATTATATAATTTTATTAATATAAAAAAATTTTTGTCAAATAAAAATAATACACATTTTTTTTATAAAAAAAAAAATAGTAATTTTAATCAAGAAAATATAAATAAAATATTACAATTTTTAAAAAAAAAAGATTTTCAGAAAAATTTTTATGTTTGGATAACACAAGACAATATTATTTTTCTTGAAAAAATAAATATTTATTTAAATATTATAAAAATGATTATATCTCAAAAAAAACAAGTTTTAATAATAGTACCTCAAGAATATCATTTTTTTTATTTATATCAATATTTTATATCTAAATTAGATATTTCAGTATGTTTACTATATTCAAATTTTAAAAATCAAAAAACATTATCAATTTGGGAAAATATAAAAAATGGTAAAATATTAATTATCATTGGTACAAAATTTACTATTTTTACACAATTTTTTAAATTAGGATTAATCTTTTTAATAGAAGAACATAATTTTATATATAAGAAAACAAATATATATAAATATAATATAAGGAATCTTGCTATTTTAAGAGCAAAAATAGAAAATATTCCTATTATATTAAGTTCAAAAACATTAAGCTTAGAAACATTATATAATATAAATATCGGAAAATTTAAATTTTTATTTAAAAATAATAAAAAAATATTATATACAAATTTTTTTAAGTTTTTAATTTTAGATGTAAATAAACAAATATCAAAATTACAGTTATTTCATAAAAATTTAATAAAAAAAATACAATTATGTATTAAAAATAATGAACAAATTATTATATATTATAAATATCAAGGATATTCTAATCTTATATTATGTAATTTTTGTAAAAAACCTTTAAAATGTAAAAATTGTAATAAAAATTATATTTTCTTTAAAAAATTATGGAAATTATATTGTATATATTGTAAAAAAAATATAAACATGTTAAGTTTTTGTCCTTTATGTAAAAAAAATTTTTTTATACCAATAGGTATTGGACAAGAACAATTAATTGAATTTTTAAATAAATTATTTCCAAAAACATTAATTTTAAATATTAATAGTAAAAATTTTTTAAAAAAAATTTTATTAATTAAAAATAATAAACCGTTAATAATAATTTCTTCTCAAATTTTATATAAAGAATATTTTTCTTTTTTAATTAATACTTTAATTATTATTTTAAATATAGATAATATTTTTTTTTCTAAAAATTTTAAAATAACAGAATATTTTTCTCAATATATTTTTAGTATATTAAATAATCATTTAGATATAGGTATTAAAAAAAAAAAAGTTATTCTTCAAACAAATTACCCATATAATGAAATTATTAAAAGAATTTTTAAAAAATATAATGAATATTATAAGATTGCACATCTTCTTTTAGAAGAAAGACAAATAATGTTATTACCACCTTTTACTAATCATATTATTTTAATTTTAGAGTCTTATGATAAAAAAATTTTATTAAATTTTTTAGAAATGTTAAAAAAACAGATAATGTATAAATATGTAAATGAAAAAAATTTCTTTATTATTGGTCCTTTATCATTATTACAAAATAAAAGAAAAGGATTATTTAGAAAACAAATTATTTTACAACATACTTTAAAAAGTAAATTACAATTTATTATTAGTTATATTATCTCTATAATTAAAAAAATTATGAATTTTAATAAAATTAATTTCATAATTAATGTTGATCCAACATAATTATAAATTATAAAAATAACTTAATATTTTATTATTAAATATGGTAAATAATCTTATGTTTAATTTTAATAAATTTGATGTAATAGTTATAGGTGGAGGACATGCTGGTACAGAAGCTGCTATAGCTAGTGCTAAAATGAAAAAAAGAACTCTCTTAATTACAAATAATATAGATACAATAGGACAAATGTCTTGTAATCCAGCTATAGGAGGTATTGGAAAAAGTCATTTAGTAAAAGAAATAGATGCATTAAATGGAATAATGGCTACTGCAATTGATTATTCTGGAATTAATTTTAAAATACTTAATATTAGTAAAGGTCCTGCAGTTAGATCAACAAGAGCACAAGCAGATAGAGAATTATATAAATCTCAAATCAAATTATCATTAAGTAAAGAAGAAAATTTATTTATTTTTCAACAAGAAGTAAAAAAAATTATAATTAAAAATTATAAAATAATAGGTATCATTACTAAAAATAATGATATTATTAATACAAAAACTGTAATTTTAACTACTGGTACTTTTTTAAATGGAAAAATTTATATTGGATTAAATAATAAATATTATGGAGGAAGAATTAATGATCCTTCATCTACAGAATTAGCTGATTTTTTAAATGAATTACCTTTAATAAAAGGAAGATTAAAAACAGGTACTCCTCCCAGGATTGATAAAAGAAGTATTAATTTTTCTAAATTAGAAATTCAATATAGTGATAATCCTTTACCTTTTTTTTCTTTTATTGGTAATTCTAAACAACATCCTAAACAGTTACCTTGTTATATTACATATACGAATAAAAATACACATAAAATAATACTAGATAATATTATTAAAAGCCCAGTATATAGTGGTTTAATTAAAAGTAAAGGACCTAGATATTGTCCTTCTATTGAAGATAAAATTATCAGATTTCCAGATAAAGATAAACATCAAATTTTTTTAGAACCAGAAGGTATATTAAGTTATGAAATTTATCCTAATGGTATTTCAACAAGTCTTCCATTTGATATGCAGTTTTCAATTATACAATCAATTAAAGGTTTAGAAAATGCTTATATTACAAGACCAGGATATGCTGTAGAATATGATTTTTTTGATCCTAGAGGATTAAAACCTACAATGGAAAGTAAATTTATAAAAGGATTATTTTTCGCAGGACAAATTAATGGTACTACTGGTTATGAAGAAGCTGCAGCACAAGGATTAATAGCTGGATTAAATGCTTCTCTTTTAATTGATAATAAAAAACATTGGTTTCCACTAAGAAATCAAGCATATATTGGAGTATTAGTAGATGATTTATGTACTTTAGGGACAAAAGAACCATATCGGATGTTTACTTCTAGAGCAGAATATAGATTAATATTACGTGAAAATAATGCAGATATAAGATTAACAGAAATAGGTCGTAAATTAGGTTTAGTGGATGATTTACGTTGGAAAAAATTTAATGAAAAATTAGAAAATATTGAAAAAGAATATCAAAAAATTAAAAATTTTTGTATTAATTTAAATGACAAAGAAAATATTAAAAAAATAAATCTTTTATTACACAATCCTATTAAAAAAAATATAAATGGTATAAATTTATTAAAACGTTCTGAAATTAATTATTTAGATTTAATAAAATTAAATATGTTTAATTTTAAAAAAGAAAGTATAGAAATTATTGAATATATTGAAACAGAATTAAAATATGAAGGATATATAAAAAGACAAAAAGAATTTATTAAAAAATTTAAAAAAAATGAAAAAACATTAATACCAATAAATATTAAATATTGTAATATTAAAAGTTTATCATACGAAGCAATAGATAAATTTAGTTTATATAAACCTTTTACTATTGGACAAGCTTCTAGAATACCTGGTATAACACCAGCAGATATTTCAATACTTTTAATTTATTTATTAAAAAATAAAAAAACATATTAGTTTAGCATATTGATTATTAATTTTTTATTAAATATTTAAAATATAATTATAAAAAATATTATTATTTTTAATAAAATATTAAATATATAAATATTATTTATTCTTATTTAGAAAAGTTAATCATATATATTCTAAATTTTCTAAAATATTACGTATTATATACTTTAATAAAATTTTTTTTTAATTAAAAAATTTTTTAAAATATTAAAATATTAATAATATAAAAAATATTAATATTAATTTAAATCTAAATGATATTTTTTATTTAAATAAATAATAAAATAAGAAAAAATATTAGTAATTTTATAAAAATTAAACATATTAAAATTTTAATATTATATAAAAGAATTAAGTTTAAATTTTTTAATATCTGTAAGTATATTTTTTAATTAAAAGTTATATTTATATATTTTTAGTTTAATAAAATTTAAATTAATATAATTACAATAAATATTTTATAAATTATTTAATTAATAACATTATTTTTATTTATTTTAAAATATGAAATTTTATATTATATAAAAAATTATAAAAAATAATTAATAGAAATTATTTTAAAAAAATAAATTTAATATGAAAAAACATATTCTAGTAATTAATTAATTTAAAATATTATTAGTTATTCTTATAAATTTTTTTTTAAATTATATTACTAATAATATTATCATTATTATAATTATAATTTATTATATTAAAATAAAAGAAAAGTAATAATATTAATTATACTTATAATTTTACTAAATTTATTATTGTTTAATAAATATTTTTAAGATAGAAATTCTGTTTTTTTATTTTTTTTAATAAAAAATTAATTAAATATTTTTATAAAATTAATTTTTTTAAATTTATTTAATATATTATTTATATTTTTTATGTAAAAGGTATTATATATGAAACAAAATTTATTTGTTATAAAAAGAAATGGATGTAAAGAATTAATAAATATAGATAAAATAAACACATTATTATCTCATTCATCACAAAATTTACAAAAAATATCTTTATCACAAATAAAAAAACAATTATTTCTACAAATATATAACAAAATTAGTACGGTAAATATTCATAATATTATAATTAAAATAACAGCTGATCTTATTTCAGAAAAAAATCCTGATTATCAGTATATGGCTGCTAGATTAGCTATTTCATATTTAAGAAAAGAAGCATATGGAAAATTTATTCCTCCTAAATTATATGATCATATAAAAAATATGGTGTATTTAAAAAAATATGATAAATTTCTTTTAAAAAAATATACAAAAAAAGATTTTGATTTAATGGAAAAATTTCTTGATCATAATCGTGATATGAATTTTTCATATGCTGCAGTTAAACAATTAGAAGGAAAATATTTAATAAAAAATAGAATTACAGGAAAAATTTATGAAAGTGCACAGTTCTTATATATACTTATTGCAGCATGTTTATTTGCAAAATATCCATCTAATAAAAGAATAAATTATATTAAATTATTTTATGAAGCTATTTCAACATTTAAGATTTCTTTACCAACCCCAATTATGTCTGGTGTACGGACTCTTACAAAACAATTTAGTTCATGTATTTTAATTGAATGTGGAGATAATATTGATTCAATTAATGCTACTACTAGTAGTATAGTAAAATATGTATCTCAAAAAGCAGGTATAGGTATTAATGCAGGAAGAATTCGTGCAGTAGGAAGTCCAATTAGAAATGGAGAAGCATTACATACTGGATGTATTCCTTTTTATAAACATTTTCAAACAGCAATTAAATCTTGTTCACAAGGAGGGGTGAGAGGAGGAGCTGGTACATTATTTTATCCTTTATGGCATTTAGAGATTACTAATTTATTAGTTTTAAAAAATAATAGAGGAGTGGAAAATAATAGAGTAAGACATCTTGATTATGGAGTACAAATTAATAAATTATTATATCAACGATTAATTAATGGGGAAAAAATTACTTTATTTAGTCCTTCAGATGTTCCTGATTTATATGAATCTTTTTTTTCAAACCAAAAAAAATTCAAAGAACTTTATAAAAAATACGAAAAAAATATTAAAATTAGAAAAAAAAAAATCAGTGCTATAAACTTATTTTCGTTAATGATGCGAGAACGTACCTCAACTGGAAGAATATATATTCAAAATGTTGATCATTGTAATACTCATTCTTCATTCAATCCTAAATTAGCTCCAATAAAACAATCAAATCTTTGTTTAGAAATTACTCTTCCAACAAAAATTTTAAATAAAATTGATGATCCTAATGGAGAAATAGGATTATGTACTTTAGCTGCTTTTAATTTAGGACAAATTAAAAATTTAAAAGAAATAAAAAATTTATCAAATTTAATTGTAAGAGCATTAAATTGTTTATTAGATTATCAAAAATATTTAATTCCTGCTGCTAAAAATTCTGCTTTAGGTCGTAGACCATTAGGTATTGGAGTAATTAATTTTGCATATTATTTAGCAAAAAATAATGTACGTTATTCTGATAATAGTGCAAATAATTTAACCCATAGAACATTTGAAGCTATACAATATTATTTATTACAAGCATCTAATAATTTAGCTAAAAGTGAAGGACCATGTCCTTTATTTAAAGATACAAATTATTCAAAAGGTATTTTACCCATTGATACTTATAAAAAATTTATTGATAATATCCATACAGAAAATTTACATTATAACTGGGAAAAATTACGAAAAAATATCAAAAAATATGGATTACGTAATTCTACTTTATCAGCTTTAATGCCATCTGAAACTTCTTCTCAAATATCAAATGCTACTAATGGTATTGAACCTCCTAGAGGGTTTATTAGCATTAAAACCTCTAAAAATGGTCTTTTAAAACAAGTAGTTCCTGAATTTTTAAAATTAAAAAAAAAATATGAATTATTATGGGATATTCCTAATAATAATGGATATTTAAAATTAATAGGTATAATGCAAAAATTTATTGATCAATCTATTTCTTCAAATATAAATTATGATCCTCATCGTTTTAATAAAAATAAAATACCTATGCAACAATTATTAAAAGATTTATTAATTTCATATAAATTAGGGATTAAAACTTTATATTATCAAAATACTCGAGATGGTGCTAAAGATAATCAAAATGAAAATTTTTTAGAAGAAAATAATGTATGTTTTAATGGAACTTGTATAATTTAATTTTACATAATTTTTGATTATAATTAGGATAATGAAATGAGTTATACTACTTTTTCAAAAAAAAAAAATAATCAATTAAAAGAACCTATGTTTTTTGGACAATCTGTAAATGTTTCTCGTTATGATCAACAAAAACATTCTATTTTTGAAAATTTAATAGAAAAACAATTAAGTTTTTTTTGGAGACCTGAAGAAATAGACATATCATATGATCGTATTCACTATCAAAATTTACCAAAAAATGAAAAACATATATTTATTAGTAATTTAAAATATCAAACTTTATTAGATTCTATTCAAGGTAGAAGTCCTAATATAGCATTGCTTCCTCTTGTTTCTATCCCAGAATTAGAAACGTGGATAGAAACATGGTCTTTTTTTGAAACGATACATTCTCGATCATATACGCATATAATTAGAAATATTGTAAATGATCCATCAATAATTTTTGAAGATATTGTTACCAACAATAATATAATTCTTCGTACAAATGATATAATTAAATATTATGATGATCTTATTAAAATTACTAGTTATTGGCATTTATTTGGTGAAGGTACTTTTATAATAAATAAAAAAAAAGTTACCATTAATTTATATAATTTAAAAAAAAAGTTATATTTATGTTTAATGAGTGTGAATATTTTAGAAGCTATTAGATTTTATGTAAGTTTTGCATGCTCGTTTGCTTTTGCAGAAAGAGAATTAATGGAAGGTAATGCTAAAATAATTAGATTTATAGCTAGAGATGAATATTTACATTTAATTGGTACACAATATATAATTAATATGATGCAAAAAGGAGAAGAAGATAAAGATATGGCAAAAATTGCTATTGAATGTCAAAAAAAATGTTATCAATTATTTCTAAATGCATCTATACAAGAACAAAAATGGGCAGAATATTTATTCTGTAATGGATCAATGCTAGGATTAAATAAAAATATTTTATGTGAATATATTAAATATATTACTAATATTAGAATGGAAAAAGTTGGTTTAAAAAGTCCATTTAATATTCGAAAAAATCCTATTCCATGGATTAATTCTTGGTTAATTTCAGATAATGTACAAATGGCACCTCAAGAAGTAGAAGTTAGTTCTTATTTAATAGGACAAATTGATTCTACAGTAGATATTAAAAAATTTAAAAATTTTAAATTATAAATTTATTATTTTATGACTGTTATATATTAATATTTAAATAACAGTCATAATTGATTTTAATTATATATTATTTTTAAGCAAAAATTAAATATTTATTTTATTAAAAAATATAAAGCACAAAATGATAATATTAATAAAATAAAACAAAAAAATTTTTCTATTTTATTTAAAAATAAAATATTTGGATTATTAATTTTAGTTAATATTAAAAATATTAATCCAGGAGTATATAATATTAATGATAATAATAAATTTAAAAAACCAGCTGCATATAATAACCATATAGAATAGATACAAGAACCAAAACTTATAAATAAATTGAATTTATTTTTTTTTAAAGATATTTTAAATAAATATGCACCTACTAATAAATATGGGATTAAGATCATTTCAGATGCAATAGTTAATAATTTATTATAATCTATTTTAGTTATCCAAATTAATATTAAACATATTTGCATACTTATATTTGTAAATAATAAAGCATATGAAGGGGCTTTATAAATATTTTGTTTAGATAATATATTAGGAAATATATTATTTTTAGATGCTATATATGGTACTTCTGCAGCCATAATAGTCCAACTAAGATAAGCTCCACAAACTGATATAATTAGTCCTATTGCAGTAAATAAATTTCCAAAATTACCAATTAAAATTGTCATTATCCCTGCCATTGAAGGATTTCTCATACTTGCTAGATCAATTCTATCCATAATTCCAAAGGATAATAAAGTTACTAATAAATATATGAATAACGCAATAATAACTGCTAATAAAGTAGCTTTACCTACATCATTTTTATTTTTTGCTCTAGATGATAAAATTACAGCACCTTCTACTCCAATAAATACCCATAATGTTATTAACATTGTATTTTTAATTTGTTTCCAAATAGGAATATTTAAATTTAATTCCATTAAATTTATTTTAAATATTTCAAAATTAAAAGCAATAAAAGATAAAAATATAAAAATAATTAAAGGAATTAATTTACATAATGTAGTTATTATATTAATAATAGAAGCAGTTTGTGTTCCATTAAGTAATAAAAAATGAACTAACCATAATAAAATTGAGGCTCCTAATATAGCTTGCCATGTATTACCATTACTAAAAATAGTATGATTTGGAGTATCAATAAAAAAACTAATAGCAGAAAATACAATAACTAAATAAGAAATGTTAGCAATAACAGCACATAACCAATATCCCCATGCAGAGTAAAATCCAATTAAATTACCAAATCCATCTTTTGCATATGCAAAAATTCCTCCTTGTAAATCAGGTTTTAATTGATTAAGTAATAATAATGTTGTAGCTAAAAAAATAATTCCAATTCCAGTTATACTCCATCCTATAATTAAAGCTAAAGGACCTGCATTTAGAGCCATATTTTGTGGTAAACTAAATACTCCAGCTCCTAACATAGAACTAAGAACTAACGATATAAGTGATATTAAATTTAATTTTTTATCCAAAATAATTCCTTTTTCTATATAAATTATTAATTTTATATTTTTAATTTAAAATATTAATTTTAACAAAATTTATAACAAGATATTTTTATATAAATTTTATAAAAAAATAATTATTTTTTTCATACTGGATTATGGATATTAATAAAATTAGTTTTTAACTTAAATTTATTTTTTAACCACTTTCCTAACATAATTACTCCTCCTTTTTCAGTTGCATGATGTCCAGCACTAATAAAATGAATTCCATTTTCATTAGCAATATGAATATTCATTTCTGATACTTCTCCTGTAATAAAAACGTCTACATTAAATTTTATAACTTCTTCAAAAAATTTTTGGCCGGCTCCACTACACCAAGCTATTTTATAAATTTTTTTGGGAGCATTTTCTCCAAAATGTAATGGTATTCTATTTAGTTTTTTTTTTATTTTAAAAAGAAAGTTTTTTATATTGATTTTATTTTTTAAATACCCGTAAAAAATAAAAGGATTAATTTTTCCTATAATATTTATATTTAATAATTTAGCTAAATAAATATTATTTCCTATTTCTTGATTAATATCTAAAGGAAGATGCCAACTATATAAATTAATATTATTTTTTAAAATTGTAGATATTCTTTTTTTTTTAAATCCTCTAATTATTGGAGATTCATGATACCAAAAATATCCATGATGGACTATAACAGCATCTGTTTTAAATTTTACAGCAATATCTAGTAATTTTTGACAAGCACTTACACCCATTATAATATTTTTTATATATTTTTTACCTTCTATTTGTAATCCATTAGGTATATAATCTTTTATATCAGTATTAGTGTTTAATTTATTATTAATAATAATTTCTAATTTTTTATTTTTTATCATATTATGTTATTAATATTTATTTTATTTATAAAATAAATTTATATTTTTTTTTTAATTTTAGGAAATTAATAATTCATTTTTTTAGATAAAAAAAGATTTTTTTAGAAAAAATAAAATTTATTTGAGGAATTTAAATGTTTGAAAATTTAAGTAATAAATTATCTAAAATATTATTAAAAATTAGAAACTATGGGCGTTTAACAGAAAAAAATATTAAAGATACTTTAAATGAAATTTATATTAATTTATTAGAATCAGATGTTGCTTTAGAAGTAATTAAAGATTTAATCAATAAAATTAAAAAAGAAGCTATTGGTAAAAAAATTAATAATAATTTTACTCCAGGACAAGAATTTATAAAATTAATACATGAAAATTTAATTAAATTAATGGATTCTTCTAATAAGAATATTAATATAGCAACTCAACCTCCAGCTATAATATTATTTGTTGGATTACAAGGAGTAGGAAAAACAACTAGTGTTGTAAAATTAGCATATTTTTTAAAAAAGAAATATAAAAAAAAAATTTTAGTAGCATCAACAGATATATATAGACCTGCTGCTATACAACAATTAAAAATTTTAGCACAAAGTGTCAAAATTAATTTTTTTAATATAGATTCAGATATTTCTCCACTAGAAATAGCTAAAAAAGCATTTTATTATGCTAAAAAAAATTTTTATGATGTATTAATTATAGATACGGCAGGTAGATTACATATTAATGATAAAATGATGGAAGAAATAAAAAATATTTCTAACTTATTATGTCCTATAGAAACTTTTTTTGTTATAGATGCAATGACTGGACAAGACTCTATTAATAGTGCTAAAAAATTTAATGAATTGTTATCAATAACAGGAATTTTTTTAACTAAAACTGATAGTGATACTAGAGGTGGTGCTGTTTTATCTGTAAAATATATAATTAAAAAACCTATAAAATTTATTGGTAATGGAGAAAAAATAAATAATATTGCAATATTTTCTCCTGAAATTATCGCTTCTAAAATACTGGGGATGTCTTCTGAATTAACTATTATTGAAAATATTAAAAATAAAATTGATTTAAAAAAAAATAAAGAATTAATTGAAAAATTAAAAAATAAAAATAAATTAAGTTTACAAGATTTTTTAGAACAATTAGAACAAATAAAAAAAATAGGTAATAAAAATATTACTTTTTTATTAAAAAAAATGCAAATCAATAATATATATTCTACTCATCCTATGATGAATATTTTAAATATAGATAATTCTACTATAAATAATCTTAAAACAATAATGAATTCTATGACTAATTTAGAAAGGAAAAATGTAGATATAATTAATTATTCTAGAAAAAAAAGAATATCATTGGGCTCTGGAGTTTCCATTTTTAAAATAAATGCTATACTAAAACAATATCATCAAATGATGTTAGTTACTAAAAAAATGAAAAAAAATAATAATATTAATAAAATAATTAAATATGTGAAAAATTTTTTTAATTTAAAACATTAGGAATAAAATATGGTTAAAATTAGATTATCTAGAAAAGGAACAAAAAAAAAACCTTTTTATCAAATAGTTGTTACTGATAGTAGAAATTCTAGAGATGGATATTTTATAGAAAAATTAGGTTATTTTAACCCATTAGGTTTAAAAAAAAATATTAAAAAAAAAATATTAAAAATTAATAAAGACAGAATAAATTTTTGGTTATCTAAAGGTGCTGTTCTTTCAAAAAGAGTTTGTAGTTTAATTAAGTAAATTAATAAATTTATTCATGAATATTTCAAAAGAAAAAATAGTTTTAGGTAAATTTGGTAAAATTTATGGTATAAAAGGGTGGATTAGATTATTTTCTTATACTCAAAATAAGAGAAATCTTTTTTCTTATAAAAAATTATTTATAATAAGTAATATGAAAGATATTTGTTTTATAAAATTTAATCAATATATAAAAAAAAAAAAGTATTTTGTTGTTAAAATTAATAATATAAATAGAACTAAAGAAGTTATTAATTTTGTTAACCATAAAATTTATATACTTAAGTATGAACTAATTAAATATAAAAATAAACAAGAATATTATTGGAATGATATAATTGGATGTTATGTATTAAATATTAATAAAATTTATTTAGGTAAAATTATAAACATAATAGAAACAAAAATATATGATATTATTATAATTAAATCTAATAAATTACATGTGAAAAATAAAAAAATATTAATTCCATTTATTGAACCTAATATAATTAAAAGTATTGATTTAATTAATCATATTATTAAAGTAAACTGGAATTTACAATTTTATAAGTAAAATAAAAAATAATTATGTGGATTAGTATTATTAGTTTATTTCCAGAAATGTTTAAAACAGTTATTAAATATGGATTAATTAATAAAAGTATAAAAAAAAAGTTATTAAATATTAGCTTTTGGAATCCTAGAAATATTATTAAAAATAAATTTAATAAGATAGATTCTACTATATATGGAGGAGGAGGAGGTGTTATATTAAAAGCAGAACCATTAATAGAATCTATTTATAAAGCAAAATTAGAAATGAAAAATAATGTTAAAATAATTTATTTATCTCCACAAGGTAAAAAAATTAATATTTCTTATATTAAAAAATTATTATCGTATAATAAAATGATATTTCTTTGTGGAAGATATAAAGGTATAGATGAACGAATTATTACTAATTTTGTAGATGAAGAAGTCTCAATTGGAGATTATATTCTTAGTGGGGGAGAATTACCTGCTATGATATTAATAGATATATTAGTTAGACAAATTCCTGGTGTATTAAATACAATGTCATCAAACAATTCTGATTCTTTTTTTAATAATGGATTATTAGGATCTCCTAATTATACTCGTCCTAGAATATTAAAAAATTTAAAAAAAAATATTGTTCCTTCTGTATTATTATCAGGAAATCATAAAAAAATAAAAGAATGGAGATTACAACAATCATTAGGAATAACATGGTTAAAAAGACCAGATTTATTTAAAAAAAAAACATTAACAAAAAAAGAAGAAATTTTATTTAATAAGTTTAAATATTCTTTTTTTAAAAAAAAATAATATTATGGAGTATGATTTAATGAATAATGTAATTAATTATTTAGAAAAAAAACAAATGAAAAATTATCAAAAATTTCCTTTATTTAGATCAGGAGATACATTAAAAATAAAAATTTGGGTAGTGGAAGGAGCAAAAAAAAGACTTCAAACTTTTGAAGGTATTGTTATTTCAGTAATGAAAAAAAATAGTTTTAATTGTTCTTTTACAATTAGGAAATTATCAAATGGCTTTGGAATTGAACGTGTCTTCCCTTTATATTCTACAATAATTCATTCTATTATAGTTAAAAAAAAAGGGCATGTAAGACAAGCAAAATTATATTATTTACGTAAATTAACTGGTAAGGCTGCGAGAATTAAGGAACGATTAATTTAAATTAAAAAATAATATTAATTAATAATTATTTTAAATAATTAATTATTTTTCTTTTTATATTTGAATATCTTTTAATTTTAATTTTTATTGCTTTATAAAAAATTGATTTTTGACTATAAATATTTATTTTTTTTTTAGCTCTTGTAATAGCAGTATAAATTAATTCTCTAGTTAATATAGAAGAAAATTTATTTGGTAAAACTAATGAAATATTATTAAATTCTGATCCTTGAGATTTATGTACAGTTATCGCATACGCTATATCATAAGAAGGTAAATTTTTAATAGATATAATTTTATATTTTCCATTAGCTAATAAGAATTTGATTTTTAGTTTTTTTTTAACTTTATCAAAAAAAGTAATTCCAATATCTCCATTAAATAAATTTAAAAAATTATTATTTTGAGTAATAATAATAGGTTTACCAATATACCAATTATTTTTTTCAATATTATGAATTAAATTTTTTTTATTAAATAATTCTTTTTCTATAATATTATTAATGGTTTTTGTACCAAATAAACCATTTTTAATAGCACATATAATTTGAAAATTATTAAAATAATGTAAAATATTTTTATAATTATTATTTTGTTTTTTTAAAAAAACAAAATATTTTTCATATTTATGAATAAATGAATCAATCATTGATATATATTTTTTTTTATTTATTACATTAATAAAATTAACATCGAAATTTTTTTTTAAAAATAATTTTTTAATTTTTTTTATATTACCTTTTTTAATCATTATAGCTAATTTATTAATGTTAGAATTTATTGAATACCTATAATTATGTTGTAATTCAGTAATAAAATTACGAAAAAAAAATTTAGGAATATTATAATTTTCTTTTAATTTATTATTATTATTAATAGAGTTTAACCATAAAAAATATTGTTTTGTAAAAAAAAATTTTTTAAAATAACATAAATCTTTTAGCATACTACCATATTCTATTGAAGGTAATTGATATTCATCTCCTAATAATATTAAATTTATTTTTTTAGGTAAAGCTTTCAAAATAATAGACATTAAGTTAAAATCAATCATAGATGCTTCATCTATTATTAATAGGTCTAAGTTTAATGAATTTTGATTATTATATAAACTTTTTTTAGTATAAATATTCATTTTTAATAAATGATGGATAGTACTTGATTTTTTAGGAATACTTTTTTTTTCCTTTTCATTCATTAAATTTAAAGATATTTTTTTAAAAAATGTATTTATAGAATGAATTAATCGAACAGATGATTTACCAGTAGTTGATACTACTTTAATTTTTAATGGTTCCTTAAAAATTTTAATAAATGTAAAAATTATTTTTGATATTATACTTGTTTTTCCTGTTCCTGGAGAACCACTAATAATACTAATTCTATGTGTTAAAGCAGCACATAATGCTTCTTTTTGAAAAATATTTTTATTATCATTATTATCAAATAAAATATTAAATATATGTTTAATTTTATTGGGTTCTATATAAAAAAAATTATTTTTAATAAAATTTTTAATTATTATATTTTCTTCTTCCCATATTTTATATAAATATAAACAATTATTTTCAAAAATTATAGGAGTAATTTTTTGACCGTAACTAATAATTTTATTATTTAAAAACAATTTTTTTTCCCAATCCTTTACTTTATTTATTTCCTTTATTTTTTTTAAAAAAGATATATCTTTAGTATGTATGTCTAAATATAATTTAGATATTGGTAAACAAATATTACCTTTACTAATACTATTACTCAGTAATGATATTGAATATTTTAAACATTCTTGTTTATTAGAAGTAAAAATAGAAGCAAAATAAAAATCAATTAGTCTAATAATACCTATTTTATATAATTTTTTTAAAAAATAACTCATATGTTTTATATTGATATTTTTAAATTAAACTTAAAAAAATAATTTATTTAATTCATTAATTAAATTTAAAGATAATTTTGTTTCCCAGATACCAGTTTTAGATCTCTTATCATAAATACCTCTAATATATAAATAAATTATTCCTCCGAAATGTTTTTTATAATTATAATTTTTAATTCGATATTTTAAGTATTTATGTAAAGACAGAGAATATATTTGATATTGTATATCATAACGTTTTAAACATATATCATTTTCAATATTTTTTTTTTTATAATCTTTATAATTATCTCCTAACCAATTTGATTTATAATCTATAATATAATATTTTTTATCCCATAGAAAAATTAAATCTATTACACCTAATAAAAATCCTTGAATTGTTTTAAATTTTAATTTGGGTAACTTACGAGAAATTACATCATATTTATTTATAATATTATTATATTTTATAGAAGAAAATGAATTTTTTATTGATAAATAAAATTTAAACTCAGTTTTTTTATTTTTATTATTTACTTGATTTAAAATAATATTTTTATTTCCTATTGGAGTTTTAATAATATTATTAAACCAATTAGTTATTATAATATGCCAAATAGGATTAATATTATTTCTTATTAATTCTTGTTTAATAAATTTTCTGGTAATATTTTGAGTAAAATCTAATTTTTCTAAAATTTTATGTATAATAATTCCCATATATTTTCCATGAGGAAAATTGTATTGTGTTTTTTTTATATTTTTTTTATTTATATTTGAAAATTCATCTTTTAAATTAATATTTAAATAATTTAAATTATTGTTTTGTTGTTTATTAATTTGAGAATAACTAGATATTATTTTATTTTTATAAAAAAAATTATTAATTTTAGAAGTAAATAATAATTTATTATTTGTTTTTTTTAAAATTTTACTATTTATTTTTATAATGTTTTTTTTTTTTATAATTTTAATAGAAATATCTTGATCTTTTAATTTTTTTAAAATTATTTTTAAATCTATATTAGAAATATTATTTTTTTTTTTTAATAAAAAATCTAAAGCATTAAAATATTTATTATATGAATTTAATTTTTTAAAATTAAAAAATTTAATATTAGAAATTCCAACACTACAATGAAAGATTGATCTTGTTAATGAAACATATAATAATCTTAAATTTTCTGCAAATGATTCTTCTAAAAATAATTTTTTACTTTCTTCTTCTATTTTAAAATCTAAAACTAATTTAAAAGTTTTTCTATCATGATAAATTACAGCATCTTTATTTATAAATTCTACAATATTAGAAGAAATAAATGGTAACCAAACAATAGGAAATTGTAAACCTTTTGATTTATATATTGTCATTATTTTAATTTTATTAATATCATTATTTAATTGTATTTGTTTATTTAATAAATTTTTATCAGTATGTGTAATTTGTTGTAATAACCATTCGATTATTTGTTTACAATTTATTATATTTATACAAGATGTTTGTATTAATTCACCTAAATACATAATATTTTTAATTTTTTTTTCCATAATATGATTAATAATATTAATTTTATAAAAAATATCATCTTTTATAAAAATTTCTTCTAACATATTTAAAATACCATATTTTTCCCAAATTAATTTATAATTAATAAATTTATCAATTATTTTTTCTATGTAAATTTTTTTTTTATTATTTTTAAAAAAAGATAAATCAATATTAAATAATGTACTAGATAAAAGATTAATAATTTTTTGTCTTTTATTTGGTTGTAAAATAGTTTTTAATAATAAAACTAATTCTTTTGCTTCTTGTTTTTCAAATATATTTTTTGAATTAGATAAATAAATAGAAGATAAATTAAACTTTATAAATTCTTTTTGTAAAATAAAAGCTTCAAAACGGTTTCGAACTAAAATTGTTATATCTGAAATATTAATTTTTTTATTTTTATTATTTTTTTGAAGAAATGCTCTATTTTTTTTTCCTAAAATTATTAATTGACATATTTCATATGCACATGTATATGCCATCTTTTGTTTATATAAATTTATATCAATAATTTCGTCAATAAACCAAAAAGTAAGGCCAGGTTTTATATTATTATTAATAATAAAATTATAATTTAATTTTTTAGTTACATATTTAATAGGATTAAATAATATATTTTTAAATAAAAAAGGATAAGATCTATAAGAAAATATTTTATTTATACTATTTACCATAGTACTAGATGAACGCCAATTATTTTTTAATGTATAACGGTTTTTTATTTCAGATGAAGCTTTTAAATAAGTAAAAATATCTGCTCCTCTAAAAGAATAAATTGCCTGTTTAGGATCTCCAATTAGTACAACAATATTGTTGTTATTAAAGTATATTTTTTTTAAAATTTTATATTGTTGTATATCTGTATCTTGAAATTCATCTACTAATATTACAGGAAACAATTTTTTTATTTCTTGTATAATTTGTATTCCAATTTTACTATTTAAATTTTTATTTAAAATAATTAATAGATCATTAAAACTAATTTCATTATTTAACTTTTTTTTTTTTGTAACATATTGATTAATATATTTAATAGCTTTAAGAATTATTAAAGATTTTAGGTTAATAAATTTTTTTAAAAAAATATCTATATCTTCAAATAAGATATATTTTGGAATTTTTGAAATATCAATAGTTTTATTATTTAATATTTTTTGAGAAAATCTGGATATTTCCTTTGGATAAAAATTATCTTCATTTTTAGTAAAACTCCATAAATCAATAATACTAATCCATGTATTTAATGTTTTTTTATTATAAATATGTTTATTAATATTAGAATTAAGAATTATATTTATTATTTTATCTTTATATTTTATCCATTTTTTTTTTATTATTTTAATATATTTTAAATTTTTATAAAATTGTATATCAAAATTTCTATCTTTAATAGAATTTTTTATAATTGGAAAAGGGTTTTTTGATAAAAATTGAGTTAAATTATCTAATAAAGTAAAAGGAGATTTCCAATAAAAAAAAATTATTTTCGCTATTTTTTTTGGTAATTTATAAAAATATTTTCTCCAAAAATGTATAGAAGCTTCTTTTTGTAAAATTGTTTCATCACTAATAATTTTTTTATTAGAAAAAAAATTATAAATTTCATAATTTTTAAAAGTTAATATTTTTTGACAAAAAGAATGTATTGTATAAATAGATGCATTATGCATATGTAATTCAGCTTGTAATAATAAATTATAAGCTATATCATGATTTTTAATTTCTTTTATAAAATTATTTATAATTTCATACTTACTTTTTTTTTTTAAACATCCTTTTCTTAAAATATGAATACTTTTTTTTATTCTTTTATATAAATCTTGAGTAGCAATATCAGTAAAAGTTACAACTAAAATTTCTTTTACAGTTAATGGAATATTACAATTTTTTTGATACATTCCTAAAAGCATTCTTAAATATAAAATAATAATAGTAAATGTTTTACCAGTACCAGCAGATGCTTCAATAAGATATTGACCTGTTAAATTTTCTTTAAAAGGATTAAACTCTTTAAATTTTATTAATTTTTTTATCATTTTATTAATTTTAAATTAACAACTATAATATAGTAAATTTACCATCCATTTATTTATTAACTTTATAATTTTTATCCAATTTTTTTCATTAAAATTAAAATTTAATTTTTTAAAATATTGATCATTACTTTCATTAAAAATATTATTATTACCATTCCAATAATAAAAAAATTTTTTTTTTGCTTGGTTTTGTAATATATAATTATCATTAATACATTTTTTATTTTTATCATAACAATGATTTATCCATATCCATGAACTTTTCATTGGTAGAAAAATAGGATTATTTATACCAGATAAATAACCATGAATATATTTTTCTAATAAAAAAATTGCTTTATCTTTTTCTAAAAATTTAAAATTATATTTTGTTTGTTTAAATCCATAAATAAATAAATTTATTTTTTTATTATTAATATTATTTGCACATAAAATTAAATGTTTAAGCCAAAGATCAATAATAGTTTTAATATCTATTATTTTTGGTTCAAATTCTATTAAATTATTTTTATAATTAAAATATTTAATTTTTCCTTCTAATATAATATTTAAAATATTTAAATTAATTGTAAATACTTTTTCTTTATATTTATTTTTTCTAAATTTATTATTGAAAATTTGATTTATTTTATATATTTTTTCCTCCCACCATATTTTCCCATAATGACCATAAGGTAAAATACCGTTATTTAAATAATAATAGTATAAATTATTAATATTTTTATTTAAAACTAATGTATGTAATATTTTTTTATTTATAATATATTCTTGTAAGTAATTAATAGTAAATGGTTCTGTATTACATATTTTTAAATTATTTAAATCTTGTAGATATATTTTTAATCCTTGATTAAAAAAACCTTTAACAGGATGTTTCCAAAAATTAATTAAATTATCAATTTTTAATTTATTGATTTTTATTAATTTTGTTTTAGTAAAAAAATTATATTTTACAATACAATTTTTTTTATTATAAAAAAATTGTTTATATTTATATTGATATTTTCTATAAAAATATTTAATAAGAATATTATTAATAAATGTTTTTTTAAAATAATAATTTTTAGAAATATATAACAATAATTTTTGAACTACACTAGATAAATTATTATTAATTAAATTATTATTAGTATAACTAATAAATAATTTATTTTCTGTCGAAATAATTAATTTTAAAAACAAACTCTTATCATTATTTGAATAATTTTTTATTAAATCAAATATAAAAGGATATTTTTTTATTGGAAAAAATTCATTATTCATTCCTATTATAAAAATATTTTTAAAAAATATATTTTGAAATTTTTTTAAAGGACAAAAATTAATTTTATTTATACAAAATAAAAATTTTTTATTTTTTTTATTAATAAAAAAATTAGCTTTTTTTATTATTATATTAATTGAAATTTTTTTATTATATTTTACATTTAATCCTTGGTTAAGAAATAAAAAAATTTTTTTTAAAATAAAATTTATATTTTGATTTATGAATTTATTTTTAGGAAAAAAATCATGACAAAATTTTATTAAAATTGTTTTCCATTTTTGTAAAACATATTTTTTCTTAAATTTTTTTTTCCATTTTTCTAATGTAAATAAAAAATAAATAAATTTTTCTAATAATTTTTGTGATAAACTAGTAGATACATTATATGGAATTAAATTTTTCCATATTCCTGAATCTTGATTTAACGAAAAACCTAAAAATATACGATGTATACCTAATTTCCATGTAAATTGATCTTTAGGAAAAGAAACACTATGAAATTTTTTAATATTTAAACTAGATTTTATACCTAAATCTTTTATCCAATATTTTAAATATTCTATGTCATTTTTATCTAAAAAAAATTTATTAGATATATGGTTGTCATCTAATAAAAAAAATATTTCTTTAGGTATCAGATCCTTATAAGGTAAATTTAATAAAAATAAAAATTTATTTAAAATATTTAAATTTTTTAAATTTTCTGAATTAGAATATATATTAATAGGTATACTTTTATTTTTAAATATTGAATTAATAAAAGGAGCATATAATTCTAATTTAGGTGATACAACAATTATATCATGTAAAAAATAATCTTGATTTTTTTTTAAAGTATATAATATATTATTATATAATAATTTTACTTCTGTATATAAATCTTCACAAATATTTATTTGAATAGATTTATCCAAATAATTAATTTTTTTTTTAAATTTTGGATTATTTTCATTTGAAAATAAAATATCGTTTTTTATATTATTTAATAAATTTAAATTATTATTTTTTATAAAAGATTCAATAGATCTAGATGATAAGTTTATTAATTTATTAATATTATTAAGGTAATAATTACCCCAAGAAGATAATAATGTATTAAAATTAACATTTTTTTTATTAAAACTGGTATATTTAGATATCCCCCCCCAATAATATTTTGAAGGACTACACATTAAAATATGTATTTCAATATATTTTTTAAATTTATCTAATAATTTTAAATATATTAAAGGAATATTTTGTATATCTAATATATATATTCTTTCCGGAAAAAAATTATATTTCAAATTTTTATATTTTTTATTTTGTTGGTAAAAATTATATAATTTACCATAATGCCATAATTTTTTATCTAAAATATTTTCATAATATATTAATATTGTTTTCCATAATTTAGCTTGCCATATTTCATTTTCTTTATTTAAAGAATTAAAAATTTTATTTTTTTCCCATAAAAATAATAATTCTGGTTTATATTTTTGATAATTATTATATAAATAAGATATTTGAGTAGATAATTGAAATAAAAAATTAAAATTTTTAATTTTAGATTCAAATCTTTTTTTAAAATTTATAAATTCTTTAGTATATATTAATTTAGGAATAAGTAATGATATTAACCAAACAATATTATCTTTATATAAAAGATCATCTTGAGATATTATATGAATAATATTTATAAATAGATCATGCATAAATTTATCTAAAGAAATAAATTCTATGTTACTATATATACCTAAAATTTTTGAAAAATTTATTTTTATTAATTGAGAAAAATTTTTACAATTTTCAAATAATATAATTTCAGAAGTCAAAGGATTTCTTAAAGGATTTTTTTCAATTTGTATTTTTATTATATTTAATAATATATTAATATTATTAGAATAGTAAGTTGTAAACATGTTAGATTATATATAATTAAATAAGTTGTTTATAAAAATAATTAACCCAATAATTATCATAATTATTGAAAATAATTGATTAATAGTTAAAATTATATGATTATGTAAAAAAGTAAATTGAATATCAGGTTCTCTAAAATATTCTATAAAAAATCTCATTATACCATAAGAAAATAAAAATAAACTAGACTTATATCCTATAAAAATATTTTTTTTTAATATTATATTTAATATTAAGAATAAAATAACTCCTTCTAAAAAACATTCATAAATTTGTGTAGGATGTCTAGGTAAATTACCATATAATATAAATATATCTTGATATTTTAAATATTTTTGAATATATATTATATCTTTTTGAGTTGAATTTGGAAATATAATAGCCCAAGGTACATTTGTAACTTTTCCCCATAATTCACTATTAATAAAATTACCTATTCTTCCCATTGTAAGTCCAATCGGTACCATAGGTGTTATAAAATCTGTTATTTGTAAAAAATTTTTTTTTTTTATATAAGAAATAACAAAAATCATTATAACAGTACCAATTAAACCTCCAAAAAATGACATTCCTCCTTTCCAAAATTGAATTAAAATAACTGGATTTTTAATAAAATCCTTTATATGATATATTAATATACATCCAATTTTTCCTCCTAATAATAATCCTAAAAAACATAAACATAATAAATTATAAATTTCTTTTTTTTTCTTAAAATTTTTTTTTTTATTTTTTATATAAGAAATTTTTTTTATAAAAATAAAACTAATTAAATACATAATTCCATACCAATAAATATTAATTTTATTTATTTTCAAAAAAATTGGATTTACATTTGGAAATATAAAATATTTTTTATACATTTTTATTATAGATTAATTTATTTTGTTATTATATTATATAATATATTTATAAATAAAAATTTTATATTATATATGAAAAAAATTTTTCCTACTTGTATTTCTAATGAAAATATTCTCTTTTTGAGAGCAAAATTAATAACAGGATATTATATAGTAGATATTTTAAGATGGTTAAATTATAAAATTTCTAATAAATTTAAAAAAGATAAAGGAATAATAGGTAAATTAATTGAATTTTATTTAATAGGTAATAAACAAAATAATTTTTCAAATCAAGATATTCCACATCTTGGTATAGAAATTAAAACTATTACGATTGATATAAATAATAAAATTATTAATGATAGTTTTATTTGTTCTTTACCTTTAATTAATAAAAATAATTTATTTTTTTATCAAAGTAAATTATATAATAAATTATCTAAAATTTTATGGATACCTATTATAATTAAAAATATAAATACTCCCATTCTTATGAGAAAAATAGGTCATCCATTTTTTTGGATACCTTCTATAAATGAAAAAAAAAAATTACATGATGATTGGGATAATTTAATGAAATTATTAATTTTAGGAAAAATAAAATATATAAATTTTTATAATGGTTATATTTTGTTAGTAAAAAATAAAGGAAATAAAAAACAATTAACTAAAACTATAAATAATATAGGTGAAATTATATCTGTAATTCCTAAATCTTTATATTTAAAAAAAAAATTTTTATATTCTTTAATAAAAAAAAATAAAAATTTTATAAAATAAATTAATAAATTTTTTATTTAAATAATTCTAAATTGATTAATTCTTGTATTTTTTGACGACGTCTAATTATTTTTGGAATGTTATTTTCAATTAAAATTTCAGGTATTAGAGGTCTACTATTATAATTAGAAGACATTGAAGCTCCATATGCTCCTGTATCATGGAAAACTAAATAATCACCAAGATTTACTATAGGTAACATAAAAAAAGAAATTTCTCCATTATCTAATTGTGTAAATATATCTCCTGATTCACACAAAGGTCCTGCAATAATAGTATTAATTTTTGGATAATTAGACATATCTTCACCTTTTTCAGAAATTGCAGATATGTAATGATAACTACCGTACATTACTGGTCTAATTAAATCATTAAAACCTGCATCTACAATAACAAATCTTTTTTTTTTTATCTTTTTTATAGCACATACTTGACAAATTAAAATTCCTGATTCTGCAACTAAAAATCTTCCTGGTTCAATTTCTAATTTTATTTTTTTTTTAAAAAAATTATTAATAATATTTCTTGTATTATCCCATAATTGAAAATAATGATTTGTATTAACTATTTGATCACTTTTTTTATAAGGTATAGACAATCCTCCGCCAGCTGATATCATATTAATTTTTGGCATATAAGGTTGTAATACATTATATAACATTGAATTACATACTTTTTGTAAATGTTGATAATTAACTCCTGAACCTATATGCATATGTATTCCAATTAAATTTAAATTATATTTTTTAATAAAAAAAATTGACTTTTCTAAGTCTGTATACCAAATACCATGTTTACTTGTTTCTCCCCCAGTATTTGTTTTTTTATTATGTCCGTGTCCAAAACCAGGATTAATTCTTAACCATATATTATGACCTGCTGAAATATGACCTAATTGATGTAACATATCTATTGATCCAATATTAACAGTAATATTAAGTTCAATAATACGTTTTAATGTTTGTTTATCAAAAATGTCTGAAGTAAACACAATATCATTTATATTTTTTGGATTATATCCAGCAATTAAAGCTCTTTCTATTTCTCCTAATGAAATAGCATCTACTTTAACTCCTTCACATTTCATAAGTTTTAAAATATTTATATTAGAACATGATTTTTGTGCAAATCTAATTATATCAAATTTTTTCAATTGTAAAATTTTATTTTTTATATTTTCAGCACAATATAACCAAAAAGGAGTTTTATATTTCTTTATTAAAAATAAAATTGTTTCAGTAGTAATATTATTTTTATTAAAATTTTTATCAAAAATTTGTATTTTCATTTTAAAAACCTTATTTTTATAAATATAACATTTTAAAAAATTTTTACAGATATTTTAATAATTAATTATATAAATATTCATATTTATATAATTAAAAAATAAGATATTAACTTATCATTATAATTATATTTTAAATTTTATTTAAATAAAATTTAACTAAAATTTAAATGTATATTATTTTAATAATACATAAAATATTTAATATAAACAAAAGCTTTAATTATTTAGTAGCCAAGATAATTTATCTATGTTATTTATAAAATAAAATATTTAAAATAATTAATAATTATCTATATAATTTACTAATATAATTTATTATAATTTAATTTGTTATTAATTAAATTAAAATTTAATTTTTTAATTATATAAAAATTTTAAAATATATTAAAATTTAGGGAAAAATAATGTTACAAAAAGAAATTATTATTCATAATACTCATGGTTTTCATACTCGTCCAGCAGCAATATTTGTAAAAGAAGCTAAAAATTTTATATCAGATATTACAATTACATCTCAAGGAAAAACTGTAAATGCTAAAAGTTTATTTAAAATACAAACTTTAGGATTAACTAAGGGAACTTTAATTATTTTAAAAACTTCAGGAATAGATGAAAAAAAAGCTATTGAATATTTAACTAAAATTATTCAAAAATTATAAAATAATATTAAAATTTTATAATTATAATCATAAAAATATTTTATTAATCAATTTAATTAATTATTAAAATTATGACTAAGGATAAATTTTTGATATAAATTATTATATAATAGGAGTAAAAAATATGATTTCAGGAATTATAGCTTCTCCTGGTATTTGTTTTGGTAAAGCTTTTTTATTAAAGAGAGATAATATTATTATTAATCGTAATAAAATAACTCATAATCAAATAAATATAGAAATTAATAAATTTTTAAATAGTCAAAAAAAATCTATAAAACAAGTAGAAGACATAAAAAAAAAATCATTACAACAAACAAATTCTGAAAAAGAATTAATTCTTGATGGATATATTCTATTTTTAGAAGATGAAGAAATGACTAAAGAAATTATTTTTTTAATAAAAAATAATTTATTATCTGCAGATGCAGCTGTAAATTCAGTTATAAATTCTCAAATTAAAAAATTAAAAAATTTAAATGATGATTATTTAAAAGAAAGAATTTTTGATATTAAAGATATTGGTGATCGTTTAATAAAAAATATTTTAAAATTAAGTATGATTAATTTAAATAAAATAAATGAAAAAGTAATCTTAATTGCAAAAGATCTTACACCATCTGAAACAGCTCAATTAAATTTAAAAAAAATTTTAGGATTTATTACTGATTTAGGAAGTAAAACTTCTCATACTGCTATAATGGCACGTTCATTAGAAATACCAGCAATTGTTGGAACTGGAAACATAACTACTAAAGTTAAAACAAATGATTATATTATTTTAGATAGTATTAATAATAATATTTATATAAACCCTTCTGTAAATATAATTAAAAAAAAAAAAATATTATTTAATAAATATATGATAGAAAAAGAAAAACTTAAAAAAATTAGTAATTTACCAGCTAAAACTAAAGATAATTATCAAATTAAAATATGTGCTAATATAGGATCATTAAAAGAGTTAAGTAATATTAAAGAAAATGGTGCTGATGGCATTGGTTTATATAGAACAGAATTTTTATTTATGAATCGTAATTCTTTACCTACAGAAGAAGAACAATTTTATATTTATAAAACTGTAGCTAAAAAAATGAAGAATAAATCAGTTATTATTAGAACAATGGATATAGGAGGTGATAAAAAAATACCATATATGAATCTACCTAAAGAGGAAAATCCATTTTTAGGTTATAGAGCTATTAGAATAAGTATCGATCGTAAAGATATTTTACACGCACAATTAAGAGCTATTTTAAGAGCATCTATATTTGGTAAATTATATATTATGTTTCCTATGATTATTTCAGTAGAAGAAGTTTTATGTTTGAAGGAAGAATTAAAATATTTAAAAACACAATTACAAAAACAAAAATATGATTTTAATACAAATATTCCTATAGGAATAATGATAGAAACACCTTCTTCGGCTATAATAGCTCATTATTTAATCAAAGAAGTAGATTTTTTTAGTATAGGTACTAATGATTTAACTCAATATACATTAGCTGTTGATCGTGGTAATGATTTAATTTCACATTTATATAATCCTATTCATCCTGCTATACTTTTTTTAATAAAAAAAGTAATAGATGCTTCACATTCAGAAGGAAAATGGACAGGTATGTGTGGAGAATTAGCAAGTGATGAATTTTTTATCCCTGTATTATTAGGTATGGGATTAAATGAATTTAGTATGAGTGCTATTTCCATTCCAAAAATTAAAAATATTATTCGTAATATAGAAATAATTAAAGCTAAAGAATTAGCTAATAATATTTTATTAGAACCTACAATTAAAAATATTAAAGATTTATTAATAAAGTTTAATAAAAAAAAAAAATTTTCTAGAAGGTAAAAAAATGAATATTTTTTCTAATTTTTTTAAAAAAAAAAAACAAATTGAAATGACTAAAATATTTGCTCCTATTTCAGGAAATATAATAGATATAAAAGAAGTTCCTGATATTGTATTTTCTGATAAAATTATAGGAGATGGTATTGCTATTAATCCAACTGGGAATATTATAGTTGCTCCTATTGATGGAGTAATTGGTAAAATATTTGAAACTAATCATGCTTTTTCAATAAAAACGTATAATAAAATTGAGTTATTTGTCCATTTTGGAATTGATACAGTAAATTTAAAAGGTAAAGGGTTTATAAGAAAATTTAATTTAAAAAAAAATAATATAGTAAAAAAAGGTGAAATAATTATTAAAATAGATTTAAATTTTTTAAAAAAAAATGCTAAATCCATATATACTCCTGTAATAATTTCTAATATTGAAAAAATTAATAAAATAAAAAAATATTCAGGAAATGTTATAGCTGGTATTGATCCTATATTAGAAGTTTATAAATAAACTTTTTTAAAAAAATTTTAATAATAAAAAATAATTAATAAAATTGTTAAAATATTTTTTTATAAATATATACGACTATGTGTAATTGCAATTGCTAAGGCATCAGCTGCATCTTGTTGAGGATAGTCATGTAGTTTTAATAATGTAAATATTGTATCTTGTACTTGTTTTTTTTTTGCATTACCAATACCTGCTACAATCATTTTTACTTTACTTGCTGAATATTCAAAAATAGTCAAATTATTATTTACAGCTGATACTATAGCTGCACTTCTTGCATGTCCTAATTTTAAAGCAGAATTTGCATTTTTAGACATAAAAATTTGTTCTATAGCAAAGATATCAGGTTTAAATTTTTTTATTATTTTATTTATATCATTATAAATTACTTTTAATCTGGTAGGAAAATCTTTAATTTTAAAAGTAATAATACAACCACTATCAATATAAATAATTTTATTTTTAAATTTTTTAATTAAACCATATCCTGTAATTCTAGAACCTGGATCAATACCTAAAATTATTGTCATAATATTTTATCTTTTAAATTTTTAAAAATATTTATTTATTAAATATCAGCATCATGATAAATATCTTTTATATCATTATTTTTTTTACATAAATATAAAAAATTTATTAATTTATTTTTTGTAAAAATATCTATTTTTTTTTTTATAAATGGTTCTATAAATAAATTAATTTTTATTGGTTCTATTTTAATTTTTTTTATTTCTTTAGTAAGAAATTTATATTTTATTTTTGAAAAAATGATTTGAATATTTTTTTTATTAAATAAAATATCATCTGCTTGTAATTTTTCTGCTATATCGATAATATAATTTAAATTATGTTTATATGAATATGAAACAAATATTTGTTTTTTAAATATATAATTAACTGCACCTTGTTGTTTTAAACTTCCTCCAATTTTATTTAGCATATTACGTATAAAAGATATAGTTCTATTATGATTATTTGTTAAACATTTAATCATTAATGCAATATTATCAGGACCAAAACCTTCATAATATATTTCTTTTAATAAATTATTATTTTTATTTTTTTTTTCTAAAATATTTTTAATAATTGATCTTTTCATATTATATGATAATGCTTTTTCTATAATTAAACGTAATTTAGAATTATATTGTGGATTAATACTATCTCCTATTTTTATTGCTGAATGTAATTCTTTAATAATTTTAGAAAAAATTTTATCTTTTTTATTATCTTGTAATTTTTTACGATGACGCATATTAGACCATTTACTGTGTCCGGACATACAATTGTATTCCTTTTATTATTAAATTACTATTATCATAAATATGATAAACCTAAATCTTTTAAAAAATTATCATTTATTGTATATGGAGATTTAGTTAATAAACAACTTGCTGATGTAGTTTTTGGAAATGCAATAACATCACGAATATTATTCGTATTAGTTAATAACATGATTAATCTATCTAATCCTAAAGCTATTCCTATATGTGGAGGTGTTCCAAATTTTAAAGCTTCTAAAAAAAAACCAAAATTTTGTTTTTGTATTATTTTATTTATTTGAAGAAAACTAAATATTTTTTTTTGAAGTTTATAATTATTTATTCTTAAAGAACCACTTCCTATTTCATAACCATTAATTACTAAATCATATGAATTAGATATTATTTGAAAAGGATCTTCTTTAAAAAGACTATCTATATTTTTTATAGAGCAGTTTTTTGGAGATGTAAATGGATGATTCATTGAAACTAATTTTCCTATTTTATTTTTTTGAAATAAAGGAAAATCTATTATCCATAATGGAGCCCATTCCTTATTTTTTATAAGATTAAAATCTTTTCCCAATTTTTTTCGTAATTGTCCCATTGAAGATATATTATCATGTATAATTTCTGTTCCAATAAAAATAATATCACCATTATAACAATTATTTTTATAAATAATATTTTTAATTATTTCATTATCTAAATTAATAATAAAATTATTTTTTATGTTTAAAATATTTATTAATTTATTATTATTTACTTGTAATATAGTTAAATCTTTTGTACCATATTTTTTAATAAAATTTATATATTTATTTAAATATTTTATCTTTGTATTATATAAATATTTATTTTTAATAGAAATTGAAATTATTCTATTCTTGTTTCTTTTTTTAAATAAGTTACTTATATTTATAAGTTTTAAATTATTTCTTAAATCAGGTTTATCTGTACCAAAATCTTCCATTGATTTTTTAAAAGTTAAAATTTTAAATTTATTTAAATATATATTTTTTATATCTTTCCATATATAAAAAATCATTTTTTCTATAAAATTTTGAAATTTCTTTAATGTAATAAAAGATACTTCTATATCAATTTGTGTAAATTCTGGTTGACGATCTGAACGTAAATCTTCATCACGGAAACATTTAGCAATTTGATAATAACGATCTAATCCAGCAATCATTAATAATTGTTTAAAAATTTGTGGAGATTGAGGTAATGCATAAAAATTATGTTTATGAATTCTACTTGGTACTAAATAATCTCTTGAACCTTCTGATGTTACATTTGTTAATATAGGAGTTTCAATATTTAAAAACTTTTTTTTTTCTAAAAAAGATCTAATATAACTCATTATATTAGATCTTTTTTTTAAAATTTTAATCATTTTTTTTTTTCTTAAATCTAAATATCTATATTTTAATCTAATTTCTTCTGAATTATTCATATTAAGATCAACAGGCAATGATTTAGATTTATTTAGTATATCTATATTAAAACTAATAATTTCTATCTCTCCAGTTAATAAATTTAAGTTTTTATTTTTTTCCTCTCTTTCTACTATTTTACCTTCTATTTTAACACAAAAATTATTACGTAATGTAGCTGCTATACTATAAGCTATTTTGTATTTAGGTTTAAAAACAGCTTGAATTATACCCTCTCTATCTTTTATATTAACAAAAATTAATTTTCCTAAATTTCTATAACTATCTACCCAACCATAAATAATTATTTCTTTATTTATATGATTTTTATTAATTTCCCCACAATAAATTTTATTTTTCATTTATAAATCCTTTATTAAAAAATAGTTATTATATAACTAAATTAGTTATATATAAAATATATTTTTATAAAATAAAATTTTATTAGATAAAATTTATTATCGTATAGAAAAAATATTAAATAAAATAATTAATAAAGTATTTTATATGTATATAATATACATTATTTTTAATTTTAATAATTTTTTATTTTAAATAATTTTTAATTAATTTAAAATATTAAATAAAATTTGAAAAAAAAATATGATATTGTAATAAATAAAAATAAATAATTTATTTTAATAATTAAATTGTTTAAAATAAAAAATAATAAATTATTTTAGAAAAATTTTTGAAGAAGATAATTTTGTTTTTTTAAATATTATTAATAACTATAATAGTTATATAAAGTGTTAAAATAATAAAATAGGAGATATATGAATATAAAAAAAATTCTTTCAGAAAAAATTCATAAATCTATGATTAAAATAGGTATCCCCGAAAAATATAGTCCAATATTACGTTCATGTAAGAAAAAAACAATAGGACACTATCAAGTTAATGGTATTATATCTGCAGCTATCTATTTAAAAATAAATCCTAATATTTTAGCTACTAAAGTAGTAAAATATTTAAATATAAAAAATATAATATCTAAAATTAAAATATCTAAATTAGGATATATTAATCTTTTTATTAACAATAAGTGGTTATCAAATCAAGTTAATTTATTAATAATGTCTAAAAAATTAGGATTAACAACAAAAATTTTATCTGAAAATATTGTTATTGATTATTCAAGTCCTAATATAGCAAAAGAAATGCATGTAGGTCATTTAAGATCTACAATTATAGGAGATTCTATTGTAAGAATTCTATCTTTTGTTGGTCATAATGTGATTAAATCAAATCATATTGGTGATTGGGGTACACATTTTGGAATAATTATAGCTTTTTTAAATCTTAAAAAAAATAAAAAAATTGATTTATTACTTTCTAATATAGAAAAATTATATAAAAAAGCTCAAAAAAAATATATTAAAGACGTCAATTTTGCAAAAAAATCTAAACTTTATGTAGTTAAATTACAACAAAAGGATATTTATTGTTTAAAAATATGGAAAAAAATAGTTGATATTACTATGAATTATAATTATCAATTATATAAAAAACTTAATGTTAAACTTACATGTCATGATACTATGGGAGAGAGTATATATAATGATATGTTATCAGATATAATCATTGATTTAAAAAAAAAGGGAATAGCCATTAATAATAATGGAGCTGTTGTTGTTCCGATAAAAGGAACAAAAAATATAAAAGGAAAATCAATGGCTGTTATTATTAAAAAAAAAGATGGAGCATATCTTTATGCAACAATAGATATTGCATGTATTAAATATCGTTATGAACAATTTAAAGCTAATAGAATTATTTATTATGTAGATTCACGTCAAAATCAATATTTAAAACAAATTTTTCAAATAGTTAAAAAAGCTAAATATGTACCTTCTAATATGAAATTAGAACATCATATGTTTGGTATGATTTTAAATAAAAAAAATAAACCTTTTAAAACAAGAGAAGGAAATAATATAAAATTAAATGATTTAATAAAAGAGTCTATTATTAGAGCTAAAAACATAATTATTAAAAAAAATCCTTTTATTAAAAAAGAAATATTAGAAGAATTGTCTCATATTATTGGTATTGGAGCAATAAAATATGCCGATCTATCTAAAAATAGAATAAACAATTATATTTTTAATTGGGATAAAATGTTATCTTTAGATGGAAATACATCTTTATATATTCAATATGCTTATGTAAGAGCTTTTTCTTTATTAAAAAAATCTAATATTAATTTAACAAAATTTTTAAATTTAGAAATTAATTTCATTACTCATTATGAATTTAATCTTGTTATATCATTTTTAGATTTTGAAGAAATTATTTTTAAAATTGTTGAAAAAGGTACTCCACATATATTATGTAATTGGTTATATAATATTACGGTATTATTTACTTCATTTTATGAAAATTGTAACATTTTAAATTTAAAAGATGATATGCTAAAAATTAGCAGATTAAAAATAGTTTTTTTAACATCTTTATTTTTAAAAAAAGGATTATATTTATTAGGAATAAAAACTACAAATAAAATATAAAAAATAGATATATTTTTTTTTAAAAAAATATTACTGTTTAATTTAGTATATAAAATTTTTTATTTTAGATAATTTATGTTAAAAAAAAAAGTTATAGTTGCAATGTCTGGTGGAATAGATTCTTCTTTTACTGCTTGGTTATTAAAAAAACAAAATTATCAAGTAGAAGGATTATTTATGAAAAATTGGGAAGAAGATGATATAAATAATACTTGTAATTTTAAAAAAGATTTGCATGACGCGGAAAACATTTGTAAAAAATTAAAAATTCGTCTACATAAAATTAATTTTTCATCTGAATATTGGGATTATGTATTTAAAAAATTTCTTCTTGAATATAAAAAAGGAAATACCCCAAACCCTGATATTTTATGTAATAAAATTATTAAATTTAAATATTTTATGAATTTTGCTATTAATAACTTAGGAGCTGATTTTATCAGTACAGGTCATTATGTACGTCGTAAAAAAATAAAAAATAATTTTTTTTTATTAAAAGGAATTGATTCTAATAAAGATCAAAGTTATTTTTTATATACAATAAAAGAAAAACAATTAAAAAAAATTTTATTTCCTATAGGTGGATTAAAAAAAACAGAAGTAAGATATTTTGCAAATAAACTAAAATTTGTTAATGCTAATAAAAAAGATTCTACTGGAATTTGTTTTATAGGTGAAAAGAATTTTCCTAATTTTTTAAATAAATATATATCTTCTCAACCAGGTAATATAGTTAATATTAATGGAAAAATTATCGGTAAACATAAAGGATTAATTCATTATACTATAGGACAAAGAAAAGGTATTGGAATAGGAGGTTCTGTTTATTTCAAAAATAAACCATGGTATGTTTATAAAAAAAATATAAAAAAAAATATCTTAGTTACAATACAAGGTAGAAAAAATTTGTATTTATATTTTATTGGATTAATAGTAAAAGAAATTAATTGGATTAACTTTATACCAAAAGATATAAAAAAAAAATATACGGTTAAAACTAGATATAGACAGAAAGAAGTTAAGTGTAAAATTATCTTTTTAAAAAAAAATAAAATTAAAGTATATTTATATAATCCTATTTCTTGTATTACAAAAGGACAATCAGCTGTATTTTATTATGGACAAATTTGTTTAGGAGGTGGAATTATTGAAAAAGGAATCCCATTAATTTAACTAAAATAAATTTTTTTAATATTTTTTATATAGAGTATTGTTATGGAAAAAAAAAATTTTAAAAAAATACTAATTAATTTAATTAATATTAATAAGTCATTTTTAGGTAAAAAAATTATTTCTAATTTAAACTTAAGTATTAATGATGGAGAATTTATTACTTTATTAGGACCTTCTGGCTCTGGTAAAACAACTATTATACGTTTAATAGCCGGTTTAGAAAAAGTTGATAGTGGTTATATTTTTCTAAATCAAAAAGAAATAACAAAATATCCAGCAGAACAAAGACAAATAAATACTGTTTTTCAAAGTTATGCATTATTTCCTCATATGTCTGTTTTTGATAATATAGCTTTTGGGTTAAGAATGCAAAAAAAGACAAATAAAGAAATAAATAATAAAGTTGCAAAAATTTTAGATATAGTACAATTAAAAAATTTTATAAATAATAAACCACACGAACTATCTGGAGGTCAACAACAAAGAGTTGCAATAGCAAGAGCTGTAATTAATAAACCAAGAATATTATTATTAGATGAATCATTATCAGCATTAGATTATAGATTACGTAAAAAAATGCAAAATGAATTAAAAGCTTTACAAAGAAAATTAGGTATTACTTTTATATTTGTTACCCATAATCAAGAAGAAGCTTTAAGTATTTCAGATCGTATTATTTTATTACGTAATGGTAAAATAGAACAAGATGGTACTCCTAGGGAAATATATGAAGAACCTAAAAATTTATTTGTTGCTAAATTTATAGGGGATATAAATATTTTTAACGCTAAAATTTTACAAAAATTTGATAATAATCAAGTATTAGCTAATTTAGAAGGTTATATATGTAATATTAAAGTTCCATTTCCAATTATTATTGGGGAAAAAATACATGTCTTATTAAGACCAGAAGATCTAAGAATTAAAAAGATTAATAATAAAACTGATTTAACTACAGGTTTAATTGGTTATATAAAAGAAAAAAATTATAAAGGAATGACTTTAGAATCTATCTTAAAACTTAATAATGGGAAAATTATTACTGTAAGTCAATTTTTTAATGAAAATGATCATTACATTGAACATTCTTTAAATCAAAAAATGTTAATTAATTGGGTAGAAACATGGGAGGTTGTATTACCTTATGAAAAAAATAATGAAATATATTAAAAAAATTATAATTTTTATAATTATTAGTTGGTTATTTTTATTTATTTTATTACCTAATATAATAATAATTATCATTAGTTTTTTAAAAAAAGGAAATTATAATTTATTTATATTTAGATTTTCTTTTAATAATTATGTAAATTTATTTAATTTTCTATACATTAAAATCTTTATAAATTCTTTATTTATTTCCTTTATTACAACATTTATATGTCTTTTAATAGGTTATCCTTTTGCATGGTGTTTAACAAAAATATCTAATAAAAAAAAATCTTTAATGTTATTTTTCTTATTTTTACCATTTTGGGTTAATTCATTAATTAGAATATATTGTTTAAAAATATTTTTAGGAGTTAATGGTTGGTTAAATAATATTTTACTTTATTTTAAAATTATTAATTCTCCTATTCATATAATTTATACTTCTACTGCCGTTATACTAGGATTAGTATATATTTTACTCCCTTTTATGATAGTACCTATATATTCTAGTCTTGAAAAATTAGATAAATTTTGTATAGAAGCAGCAAAAGATTTAGGTGCCCAATCTTGGAAAATATTTTTTCATATTATAATACCTTTAACTACATCAGGTATTATTGCAGGATGTCTTTTAGTTTTTTTACCTAGTATGGGTATGTTTTATATTTCTGATTTAATGGGGGGATCTAAAAATTTATTAATTGGAAATATTATTAAAAACCAATTTTTAAACATTAGAGATTGGCCATTAGGAGCTGCTACTAGTACAATAGTAACATTATTTACGGGTATATTTTTAATATTATATTTTAAAACTATTAATTTTTTAAATAAAAAGGAATTTAAAAAAAATGTTTAAACATATTTGTAGAATTATTTTTATAAATCTAATTTATTTTTGTTTTTATATACCTATTATTTTATTAATAATCAATTCTTTTAATTCATCACGTTTTGGTATTATATGGCAAGGATTTAGTACTAAATGGTACAAATTAATTATACATAATTATTCTTTATTAGAAGTAACATATCATTCTTTATGTATTGGTTTTATTACTGCTACTTTTACAACATTTATCGGATTATTAACTGCATTATCATTATACCATTATAATATACATATTAAATCGTTTATAAATACTTTATTATTTATAGTAATTATTTCTCCTGACATTGTAATGGGTATTTCTTTGTTATTATTATTTATTTTATTTAATTTTTCTTTAGGTTTTTGGTCTTTATTATTTTCACATATTACATTTTGTCTTCCATATGTAGTTATAACTATTCATTCTAGATTACAAGATTTTGACAATCGTATAATAGAAGTTGCAAAAGATTTAGGTGCTAGTGAAATAATTATTTTAACAAAAATTATCTTTCCAATTATATCTCCAACTATTATTTCTAGTTGGTTATTGAGTTTTGCTTTATCTATGGATGATATAACTATATCAACTTTTGTCACAGGTCCTGAATATGAAATATTACCTTTAAAAATTTATTCAATGTCAAAAATAGGTATTACACCGGAAATTAATGTTCTGGCAACAATATTAATAATTATATCTTTATTTTTAGTTATTATGAGTAGAATTATTTTAGGAAGATATAAAACATATAATCAAATTACATCTTTATTAGATTAGTTTTTTTATTTTAAAATAATTATTTTTGACATTTATAACATAGAAATGTACTTCTATTTCTTTGAAATATTCTAATAATTTTTGTTTTACATATTGGACATAATTTATCTTTTTTAGCATATACAGAAAAATATTTAGAAAAATTTCCAGTATTATTATTAGGTAATTTATAATTATTTATAGTAGAACCTCCATATTTTATGGATCTATATAAAATATATTTGATATTTTTAACTAATATGTTAATTTCTTGTAAATTTAAAGTATTTGATATACGAATCGGTGATATTTTCGATAAAAATAAAGATTCATTAGCATATATATTACCTATTCCTGTCACAATTTTATTATCCATTAATAATATTTTAATAGCAATATTTTTTTTTTTTGTATATTTATATAAATATAAACTATTAAAATTATTTTTTAATGGTTCAGGTCCTAATTTTTTTAAAAATATATTTTTTTGATAATTTTTTATTTCCCATAACCAAAATCCAAATTTTCTAATATCTGTATATCTTAAAATTAAATGATTATCTATAATTAGATCAATATGGTCATGTTTATGATATAAATTAATATTTTTATTATTAATAATAGATAATATACCTGTCATACCTAAATGTATAATAATTGTATTTTTTAATAGAATTATTATTATATATCTACCTCTTCTTTTAACATCTAAAATTTTTTGATTATTAATTGTAATAATATTATTAGGAACAACATATTTTAATTTCTTAGTTCTAATTATAGAATAATTAATTATTTTTCCTTTTAATAAAGATTTTAGCATATTTTTAATTACTTCTACTTCAGGTAATTCAGGCATAATTTTTATTTACCAATACAAAATTGAGAAAAAATATTATTTAATAGATCTTTAGAATAGAATTTTCCAGTAATAGAATCTAATTCTTTTTGTATTAATCTGAAATCTTCAGATAATAATTCTATAGAATTTGTATTTAAAAAATTATTTTTTCCTTTTATAAGATATTTATAGATATTATTTAAAGAATTTAAATGTCTTTCTTTTGCTGTAAATTGATCTTCATTTGTATTAGTATATATAATTTTTTTTTTTATAAAATTCATTAAAATTGAAATTCCTTTTTTAGTTTTAGTAGATATTTTTATAATTGTATAATTATTATTATATATTATTCCAGGAATATTATTTGTTATATCAATTTTATTACGTATTATAATTATAGGAATTTTTTTAATAAATTTTTTTAAATATTTTTTTATAATTTGAAATAAATGTTTTTCTGATATTTTATCTTCTATTATAAAAAATAAATAATTAGAATTTTTAATTTCTTTAAGAGTTTTTTGAATACCTAATATTTCAATTTGATTATCAGTATCTCTGATACCAGCAGTATCTATAATTTCAACAGGAACTGAATTTATATAAATATTTTCATGTAAAATATCTCTAGTTGTTCCAGGAATATTAGTAACTATAGAAACATTTTTATTAGTAATTAAATTCATTAAGCTAGATTTACCAGCATTAGGAGGACCAATTAATATTATTTTAATTCCTTCTTTAATTTTAATACCATTTGTTACATATTTTATAATATTTATTAAAATTTTTAATAATTTTTCTATTTTTATCAAAATTTTTTTACAAAAAAGAGCAAAATTAATTTCATAATCAAATTCAAGAAAAGATTCTATTTGACTTCTTAAATTAATAATTATTTTTTTAAGTTCTTTTAATAATAAAGAAAATTTACCATTCATTAAATTCATTGCTGAAAATACAGCTGCTTTTGAATTAGCAGAAATAATATCAGAAATTGCCTCTGCTTGAGTTAAATCAAATTTCTTATTTAAAAAAGCTCTTTTAGAAAATTCTCCTGGAGATGCCATTTTAATTCCAGAAATATTTAATATGTTATTGATTAATAAATCTAATAATATAGGGTTTCCATGACATTGAATTTCTAAAATATCTTCTCCAGTAAAAGAATTAGGTTTTGGAAACCAAATTACTATACCTTTATCTATAATCTTATTTTTATAAAAAAAAGGTAAGTAATGTGCATATCTTGGTTTAAGATAATTTAATTTTAATGTATATTTTATTACATTTATTACTTTATCTCCAGATATTCTTATAACTCCTATACTTCCCTGTCCCAAAGGAGTTGCTCTTGCAATTATCGTATATTTTTTTGTTTCCATAATTTAAATAATAAAATAGTTATGTTTAATAATATTTATTTTGTATTGTATAAAAAATCCATTTTTGTTGTAAGATAGTTATTAAGTTATTAACTATATAATATAAAACTAATCCTGAAGGAAGCCATAAAAAAAATAAACTAAAAATAATAGGTATTATATATGTAAATTTTTCTTGTATACTATCTTTATTAAAACTATTCTGAGAAATTTTTTGGATTATTAACATAGTAATACTCATTATAATTGGTAAAATATAATATGGATCTTGTGATGATAAATCTTTTATCCAAAAAATAAATGAAGCATGCCTTAATTCTACAGAATTAGTTAATGTATAATATAAAGACAAAAAAATAGGCATTTGTATAATAAAAGGTATAAATCCAGATAATGGATTTAAATTTTCTTTTTTATATAATGAAATTATTTCTTTGGTAAATTTTTCTTTGTTATCGCCAAAAATTTCTTTAATTTTTTTAATTTTTGGTTGTAAAAAATTCATTTTAGCAATAGCTATATATTGTTGTTTTGATAAAGGATATGTTAATATTCTTATAATTAGAGTAATTATAATTATTGAAAAACCCCAATTTCCTATTAAATTAAATAATAAATTCAATAATTGAAATAATGGTTTTGATAAAAAACCAAAAAAACCATAATCTATAGTTAAATCTAAAAAAGGTGCAATTTTAGACATTTTTTCTTGAATTTTAGGACCTATCCATAATTTAGATGAAAAGTTATATTTTTTCCCAGGTAAAATTAAATAATTAGCAGATTTAAAACCAATACTAATAACATTAGTAAACAATTTTTTTATATATATAGTATTTTTTTTTGGAAGTTTAGGAATAATCCAAACTGAAGTAAAATATTGTTGTAACATAGCTATCCACCCAGAATTAGCAGAAATATTTATTTTTTTATTTTTTAAAATATTAGAAAATTTATATTTTTTAAATTTATTATTTTCTGTAGAAACAGCTACATTATTAAACATATTAGTAGAAATATTATTTTGTTGGTGATCTAAATATTTTTTAGGAGTATAACTAGATTTATCTATTTGACCAAATATACCTAAACGAATAGGTTTTTTACTTTTATTAAAAATCTGATGACTAATATTTACTAAATAAGTGTCTTTTGTAAAAGAAAATATTTTTATATACAAAATATTTTTTTTTATAAAAAATAAAGGTATTTTTAATATATTTTTATTTTTTTTAAAATTAAAATTATATGATTTTGAAAAAAATTTAAAATCTTGATTAAAAAATTTATTTTTTTTTAAATTATTTTTTTGGACTATACCACTTTTTATTTGATAAATAAAATCACAATTTTTTCTTAATAAAGTAAAAAATTTTTTAGAATTTAATTTATCTAAATAATCTAATAGTTGTACTTTTTCAATAGTACCTCCATAAGGATTAATTTGTAAGAGAAATTTATTAGTTTTTACTAAAATATTATTATTTTTAGTAATATTGGAAATATTTTTATATTTATTATCTATATTTATTATATTTTCATTAATAACTGGTTTTGTGTTATTTTTAATATAACTATATATTTTTTGCCAATTACCTAAAATAACAACACTACATAAACAAAAAATAATTATAATAATATTATTTTTTGAATTCATTATTTTATGCTCATTTAAATTTATTTGATATTAAAAATAATTATAACTTAAAAATAATAATTATTTTAAAAAAAATTATTTTATTTTAAAAAAATTCCATATATTTTCTAAATATTTTTTTAAAAAAAAATTATTTATTTTTAAAATATTTTTATTATTTATAATAATAATATAATCCATAATAATAAATGAATATTGATTCAAACGAAAATATTCACGTATAGTTCTTTTAAATTTATTTCTCAAGTTTGTTTTTTGAATTATTTTTTTAGGAATAATAATACCTATACGAGAATATTGCATATAATTTATCTTACTTAAAATAGTATAATATTTATTATTTGATTTAATAGGATTATTAAATACAAAATTAAAATCTAATGAAGTTAAACGTTTTTTTTTAGAAAAATTTAAATTATTCATTTTTATTTTAATCTTTTGTCTGAAATACTTAAATACATACGATTTTTACTACGACGACGATTTATTATTTTTCTACCATTTTTTGTTTTCATTCTATTTCTAAATCCATGAGATCTTTTTTTTTTTAATACAGATGGTTGAAAAGTACGTTTCATAAAATTTATATTTATACATATTTTAAATAAATTAATTATTACATAAAATTTGTATTTTATATATCATTTTTTAATTTAGATAATTAAAAATTTAATTATGTTATAATTATAAAAAAAATTTTATTATAATTTTTTATAAAATATAAAATAATGGAAAATAATATTATTATTAATCGTGAACTATTAATTAAACCATTAAAACATGTAACAAATATTATTAATAATAAATCTATACATCCTATTATTAATAATATTTTAATAAAAATTATGGATAATGGAATAATTTTATTTAAAAGTACTAATTTAGAAATTGAAATCACATCATTTATTAAAAATAAAAATAATAAAAAAAAATATTCAGTTATACTTCAAGGAAAAAAATTTTATAATATATGTCGTAGTTTACCTAAAAATACTGAAATAACAATATTATTTAGTAATAATAAAGCAATTATATCATCAAAAAATTGTTTTTTTAAAATATCTACTTTACCGGTAGATAATTTTCCTACTATAGATTTTATAAAATATGATATAGATTTTAATATTAAAGATAAGATAATAAAAAAATTTATATATGCTACTTATTTTTCAATAGCAGATAATGATGTAAGAAAATATTTAAACGGTTTATTATTACAAATTAAAAATAATATTTTAAATATTGTATCTACTGACGGACATAGATTATCTATTTACACTTATATTATAAATAAAAAAATTATTGATTATTATGTTATAATTCCTAAAAAAAGTATTTTTGAATTATTTAAACTACTTAATAATACTGATGAACTAATTAATATTAGAATTAATCGTAATAATATTTGTTTTGTTTTTAATAATTTAAAATTTATATCTAAGTTAATTGAAAGTAATTTTCCTAATTATAAAAAAATTATACCGAAATTTTTTTATAAAGTAATAAAAATTAATCGTATAGAATTAAAAAATTCTTTAAATAGAATATCTATTCTAGTTAATGAAAGAACTAAAGGAATAACATTATTATTTAATAATAATTATTTAAAAATATTTAGTAGTAATATTAATAATGAAAGAGTTGAAGAAACATTAGAAATAGAAAAACATAATAATAGTGAAGAATATAATATTAATATATCATTAAATATTAATTATTTAATTAATGTTATTAATGTCTTAGAAAGTAGTATTATTAAAATTTCTTTTACTAATAATATTTCTAGTATTCAAATAGAAGATAATTATGAAAAAAATAAAATTTATTTAATTATGCCAATGAAAATTTAAAAATTGTATTATTTTTTATAAAAAAATGAGAGTTAAATTTGAAAAATAAATATTATGATTCATCAAGCATTCAAATTTTAAAAGGATTAGATGCAGTTAAAAAAAGACCAGGAATGTATATTGGAAATACAGATGATGGTACCGGACTCCATCATATGGTATTTGAGGTTATAGATAATGCTATAGATGAATCTCTTTCTGGTTATTGTAAAAATATAAATATTATTATTTATAACGATAATTCTATTTCTATTAGTGACGATGGAAGAGGTATCCCTACAGATATTCATAAAGAAGCTAAAATATCAGCAGCGGAAGTAATTATGACTATATTACATTCGGGCGGTAAATTTAATAATAAATCTTATAAATTATCAGGAGGATTACATGGTGTAGGTATTTCTGTAGTAAATGCATTATCTAAAAAATTAAAGTTAATTATTAAAAGAAATGGAAAATTATATAAACAATTATATTATTATGGAGTACCACAAAATAAATTACAAATTATTGGTATAAGTAAAACTACAGGCACTAAAATTAGATTTTGGCCAAATTATAATATATTTACAAATATTCAGACTTTTAACTATAAAATTTTATCTAAAAGATTAAGAGAATTATCATTTTTAAATTCAGGATTATTTATTTCAATTAATGATACTAGAAATAATAAATATAATTCATTTAAATATTATGGAGGTATAAAAGAATTTATTAAATATTTAAATCAAAATAATAGTCTTATCCATAAAAATATTTTTTATTGCCATAAAAAAAGTAATAAAGTAAATATAGAAATTGTTATGCAATGGAATAATTCTTTTAAAGAAAAAATATATTGTTTTACAAATAATATACCACAAGAAAATGGAGGAACTCATTTATCTGGATTAAAATCAGCTATAACACGTACAATTAATTTATATGTAGATAAAGAAGGTTATAATAAAAAAAAAAATATAAATATAACAGGAGAAGATACAAGAGAAGGTTTAATTGCAATTATATCTATTAAAATATCAAATCCTAAATTTTCTTCTCAAACTAAAGATAAATTAATTTCATCAGAAATAAAATCTTTAGTAGAATGTTATGTTAATCAACAACTAATGTTTTTTTTATTAGAAAATCCTAGTGATTCTAAAAAAATAATAGAAAAAATAATACATGCGGCAAAAATAAGAGATTTAGCAAGAAAAACAAAAGATATTATAAAAAATCAAAACATCCTTAGTATATCTAGATTACCAGGTAAATTATCTGATTGTCAAGAAAATAATCCAAAATTATCTGAAATTTATTTAGTAGAAGGTGATTCTGCAGGAGGATCAGCAAAACAAGGTAGAAATAGAAAAAATCAAGCAATTTTACCTTTAAAAGGTAAAATTCTTAATGTAGAAAAAGCTGGATTTAACAAAATTATTTCTTCTCAAGAAATAATTACATTAATTACTGCTTTAGGTTGTAATATCTATTCTGGAAAATATAATTTAGATAAATTAAGATATCATAATATTATTATAATGACAGATGCAGATGTAGATGGAGCACATATTCGTACTTTATTATTAACATTTTTTTATCGTCAAATGCCTAAAATTATAGAAAAAGGATATATATATATTGCACAACCTCCATTATATAGAATCAAAAAAGGTAATCAAAAATTATATATTAAAAATAATGAAGAAATGGAAATTTTTACATTAAATATAGCTTTAAATAAAGCTATATTTTTTTTTAAAAATACAAAAAAAATATTATCAGATAAAAAATTACGAATATTAGTTAATGAATATAATATTATAAAAAAAAATATAAAAACTTCAAAATATATTTTTTCTAATAAAATATTAGATGCAATATTATATAATATAAAATTAGAAAAATTAAATAATTATGATAATGTAAATTTATGGATAAATAATTTATTACTATTTTTAAATAAAAAATATAATAATGTTGATTATTCAGGAAATATATATAAAAATATACAGAAAAATATTTTTGAACCAATAATTTATGAAAATAAATATGGTAATACACATAAATATTTATTAAATTATAATTTTTTTATTAGTGATGAATATAAAAAAATATGTTTATTAGGTAATAAATTAATTTCCTTAAAGGAAAAAAAAATTTTTCGTGTAGAAAAAGGTAAAAAATATCAATATATTAACTCTTTTGAAGAAGGCTTAGAATGGTTATTAAAAGAATCAAAAAAAAGTTTTACTGTGCAAAGATATAAAGGATTAGGTGAAATGAATCCTAGTCAATTATGGGAAACTACTATGAATCCCTTAACTAGAAATATGTTAAAAGTAACAATTAAAGATGCAATAAAAGCAGATAAATTATTTTCTACTCTTATGGGTGATGAAGTTGAACCTAGAAGACTATTTATAAAAAATAATGCTTTAAAAGTAACTAATATTGATATTTAATATATTAATTTAAAGAATAATATTTATAAATAATAATAAAAATTTTTTATAAAACATAATTTATGAAAAAATAGATTAATAATTATATAAATCAACAGATTGAAATTTTTTATCTATATTTTTTTCATAATTATCTACTATTTTTTTATTTATTAATCCTTGTTCAATTTCTCTTAATGCTAAAATAGTAGTTTTATCATTTTTTTCAGGTAATAACGGAATTTTACCTCTGATTTGAATTTGTCTTGCTCTTTTAGATGCTATTATAATTAAATCAAATCTATTACCTATTTTTTTAACAGCTTTTTCTACAGTTACTCTAGCCATAACTAATAAACCATTTTATATAAAAAAATTAATAAATTAAATTATTAATTTTATTTAAAGTAATATAATATTAAATATGTTAATTATTATATCATGTTTTTTTAAAACATAAAATTTTAATATTTTAAAACATTTTTTATATTTTAAGGAAATTATTGTATGAATTTTAATAATATACCTTCTGGTAAAAATATTCCTAATGATATTAATGTAATTATTGAAATATCTTCTAATTCTAATGGGATAAAATATGAAGTTGATAAAAAATATGGAATATTATTCGTAGATCGATTTATAAATATACCTATATTTTATCCATTTAATTATGGATATATAAATAATACTTTATCTTTAGACAAAGATCCATTAGATGTATTAGTAATAACTAAATATTCAATTATACCAGGATCTGTAATAAGATGTCGTCCTATAGGTTTATTAAATATGCAGGATGAATCTGGAGATGATAAAAAAATAATTGCAGTACCACATGATAAAATTTCTCAAGAATTTGCTTTAATAAAAGATATAAATGATTTATCTATATTATTACAAAAACAGATTATATATTTTTTTAAACATTATAAAGATTTAGAACCAAAAAAATGGTGTCAAGTAAATGATTGGGGAGATATTTTTCAAGCAAAAAAGGAAATTTTACTTTCTATAAAAAGATTTCAACAGAAAAATAATATTAATTAATATTCTATAAATTTATATTATTATTTTATTAAATTAAAATTTATTATATTTATTTTATCAATATAAATATTAAGTTTGTTAATATATAAAATATTAATATACTCTTTATGAAAAATTTTTAAATAATATATTATTTATATTATTAATTTATTAAGGAAATAAGATGTCTAAAATAAAAAAAATAGTAGGTAGAGAAATTATTGATTCTAGAGGATATCCTACTATTGAAGCGGAAGTACATTTAAATAATAATATAATTGGTATGGCTTCCGTTCCTTCTGGAGCATCAACAGGTTCTAAAGAAGCAATAGAATTGCGTGATGGAAATAAAAAAAGATTTTTAGGTAAAGGAGTTTTAAAATCTGTTAAAATTATTAATACTATTTTTAATAAATATTTAATTAATCAAAATTCATTAAATCAATCAAATATTGATGAAATCATGATTAATCTAGATAATACTGAAAATAAATCTAATTTTGGAGCTAATACAATTTTAGCTGTTTCTTTAGCTAATGCTAGAGCTTCTGCATTATTTAACAATATTCCATTATTTCAATATATTAGTAATATTAATCATACAGAAAAAAAATTTTTTATGCCATTACCAATGATTAATATTATTAATGGTGGTAAACATGCTAATAATAATTTAGATATACAAGAATTTATGATTCAACCTATTAGTGCTAAAAATATAAAAGAAGCTATACGTTATGGTGCAGAAGTATTTCATCATTTATTTATTGTACTAAAAAAGAATAAATTAATTACTTCTGTTGGAGATGAAGGTGGTTATGCTCCAAATTTAAAAAATAATAGTGAAGCATTTAACATGATGTCAGAAGCAGTTAATAACGCCGGTCTTGTTCTTGGAAAAGATATTACTTTTGCAATTGATTGTGCTGCTTCAGAATTATTTTATAATAATAAATATTATTTAAATAGTGAGAATCTTAATCTTTCTTCAAAAGAATTTACAAAATTTTTATATAATTTAATTAAGAAATATCCTATTACTTCTATAGAAGATGGTTTAGATGAAAATGATTGGAATGGTTTTATATATCAAACAAAAATATTAGGTAATAAAATACAATTAGTAGGAGATGATTTATTTGTTACTAATAAAAAATATTTAAAAAAAGGTATCAAAAATAAAGTTGCTAATGCTATTTTAATAAAATTAAATCAAATTGGATCTCTTACAGAAACATTAGCAACTATTAAAATAGCTAAAAAAGCAGGGTATAAAATTATTATTTCACATAGATCTGGAGAAACAGAGGATACATTTATTTCAGATTTAGCTGTAGGAACAAATGCTGATCAAATTAAAACGGGTTCAATGAGTCGTTCGGATCGAAATGCAAAATATAATCAATTAATTAGAATTGAAGAAAAATTGTAAATTATTTTTATAAACTATGTTGTGTATATATACAACATAGTAAAATATTATTTTATTATATTTATAATTTAAAATGAAAACAACATATACAGAAAAAGAAATAATTTTATGGTTAAAAAAACAAAGTTTTTTTGCTAAAAATTTCTTAAAAATATCTTATTTATTAAATTTTATTAATATATGTATATTAATTATTCAAAATTGGATATTATCTAAACAAATACAAACTTTCTTTTTAAAAGAAAATAAAAATAAAATTTTTTATTATTATATAATATTATTTTTATGTTATATAATAAAGATATTTATAAATATTATAATAAATAAGATTAATTTTTATTATAGTCAAATAATAAAAATTTCTATTAGAAAAAAAATTTTAAAGAAGTTAACATCTATATACTATAAACACTTTACTGATCAAACATCAGGATCTGATATATCATTAATTATAAATCAAGTAGAAAATTTACAAAATTATTATAATCAATATATACCTCATTTTTTTACTACTAAAATAGTAATATTAATAATTTTAACTACTATATTTTATATTAGTTGGATTATAGATATAGTATTAATTATTGTTAGTATAATAGCATTTTTTTTTATAATATTAATTGGGAAAAAAGCAACTAAAAAAAATAAAAAAAATTTTAAAATATTATCTATTTTAAATGGATTATTTTTTGATAGATTAAAAGGCATAGAAACTATTAGATTATTTAATCTATCTATAATAGAAATAAAAAAAATTACTTTTTATATAGAAAAATATAGGCAAAAAAATATTGAAATATTAAAAATTATTTTTTTAACTTCAGCTATCTTAGAATTTTTTTCTTCTATTTCTTTAGCTTTTATTATTATGTATTTTAGTTTTACATATTTACATATCATAAATTTTGGTTTTTATAATAAAAATATTAAAATATTACATAGTTTTTTTATATTAATGTTAATTTCTGAATATTTTCAAAATTTTAGTAATTTAGGATTATTATATCATATAAAATCTAAAGCAATTGGTGCTGCTAATAATATTATAAAATTATTAAATAATAAAAAATATACTAATTTAAAAAATAAAAAAAAGATTTTCTTAAAAAAAATAAATAAATTAGTAATAAAAGCTAAAAATTTAGTTATTAAAGATAAAAACGGAAATATATTGATAGGTCCTATATCTTTTAAAATATTTTCTGGACAAAATATAGTTATTATTGGTCCAAATGGATGTGGAAAAACAACATTATTTAATGTATTTTTAGGTATATTACCTTATGATGGTTCATTTAAAATTAATAATATTGAATTTAAAGATATAGATTTATATAGTTGGTATAAACAAGTTTCATGTGTGAAACAAAACACTAAATTACCTGCTATAACAATCCGAAAAAATTTATTTTTTAAAAAAAAATTAAATAATAATAAAATACAAAAAATTATGAAAGAAATTGGTATAATAAATTTTTTAAAAAAATTACCTAGAGGAATAGATACATCTTTATATAAAGAAAATATATATTTATCAGTAGGTCAAATACAAAGAATTGCAATTGCTAGAGCGTTAATTAAAAATTATATAATATTATTATTAGATGAACCAATATCTAATATTGATATTAAAAGTCAATTTGATATTATTAAATCAATAAAACAAAATATCTCACCATTAAAAATTAGTATAACAATTACACATAAAATATATAACATTAATTATTATAATATAATTTGGTATATGAAAAATGGTAAGATTAAAAAAAATATTTTAAATCTTAAAAAAAAAATTTATTAAAATAAAGAATTTTCAAAATGTTTTATTTATTTTATTTTTTAAAAAATTATCAAAAATATATTAAAAAAATTTTTTTAGGAATTTTTTTATCTATAATAAATAATTTAATGAATTTATTTTTATCAATAATATCTGGATATTTATTATCTTCTACTTTTTTATTAAATATTCAAAATAATAATATATATTATAATTATATTATTCCTACAACTGTTATTAGATTTATTTCAATAATAAAAACTATTACTAAATATTTTGAAAAAATAGTTCAACATAATAATACTTTATATTTATTAAAAAATTTAAGGATTTTAATTTTAAAAAAAATTTTTCCCTTATATCCATCTAATTTAACTTTAATTGATAATATTGAAATCTTAAATATATTAATTTCAGATATTGAAACATTAGATTTTTTATATTTACAAATAATTACACCTTTTTTAATAATAAGTATTATTACTTTAATAATTTTAATATATTTAATTTTATTAAATAAAATTTTTTTTCTTATTTTATTTTTTAATATTATTATATTAATAATATTTTATTTTTTTTATTTTTATAAAAATGGTAAAATAATAGGAAAAAAAAATATAGATATAAAGAAAAAATATTATTATTTAGTAAATAATTTTTTATCGAATTGTATAGAATATAAAATTTTTGAAGGTATAAATTATATATCTAATAAAATTAATATTTTAGAATTAAAGTGGGAAAAAATACAATTAATAAAAAATAATTATAGTATTAATTCACAATTATTAATAAATATTATAACTGATATTAATATAATTATTATATTATTATATAATCACATATATATTGATAATGTAACATTACAATATAAAATTATAATATTTATATTATTTTTAATAACGTTTTCTAAAATATTATTCCCTTTAAGTAATATTTTTCAAAATATTCATGAAATTTTTTTTTCAGCTAAAAAAATTTTTAATATTATAAAACAAAAACCAATTATTTATTTTATAGATATAAACAAAAATCAAAATCAAAATAATATTAATTATTCTATGAATGTAAATATAAATAATTTATTTTTCTATTATAATAAAAAATATCCATATATTTTAAAAAATATATCTTTACATATAAAAAAAAAACAAAAAATAGCAATTACCGGATATAATGGAAGTGGAAAATCTACATTGTTTATGTTATTAACTCGAGCTTGGGATCCTGTGAAAGGAAACATTTATTTAAATAAATATAATTTAAAAAAATGGGATTTATGGTCATTAAGAAAAAATATAAGTGTATTACCTCAAAAAATATATTTATTTAGTGATACGTTAAAAAACAATATTTTATTAAATAATCAATATAATGTAGATATTAATCATAAATATTTAATAGAAATTTTAAAATTAGTAGGTTTAAAAAAATTATTAAATAAAAATTTAAATTTAAATCAATGGATGGGAGAAGGAGGTAGAATCCTTTCGGGAGGAGAATTAAAAAAATTAGGTATAGCAAGAATTATATTACATAATGGAAATTTAATTTTATTAGATGAACTTACAGAAGGATTAGATCAAAATTCATCTATTAAAATGATTAATTTAATTTTATCTATTTTTAAAAAAAAAACAGTTATATTTATCACACATAATATTGATATTATGAAAAGAATGGATTGTATTTATTTTATGTATAATGGTTTTTTAATTGAAAAAGGTACATATGATTATTTAATAAATAAAAAAGGATATTATTGGAATTATATAAAAAATAATATAAGATTATAATTATAATATTTTATAAATATAAGGTATAATAATGTCTAAAGAAGATAATATAGAAATGCAAGGTACAGTATTAAATACATTACCTAATACTATTTTTCATGTAAAATTAGAAAATGGACATATAATAACAGCTCATATTTCAGGTAAAATGAGAAAAAATTATATTCGTATTTTAACAGGAGATAAAGTTACTGTTGAATTAACACCTTATGATTTAGAAAAAGGTAGAATTATTTTTCGTAGTAGATAATTTAATATTAATTAAATAATCTTTTAAAAAATTTAAAATTTATATGAAATTATTAATTATTTAAAAAAATTAACTATTTATCAATATAATTTAAAAATTTTTTTGCATCTAATGCAGCCATACATCCTGTAGCTGCTGACGTGATTGCCTGTCTATAATTATTATCCATAACATCACCAGCAGCAAAAATTCCAGTAATATTTGTTTCTGTAAAGTTTAATTTTTTAAATTTATTTTTATTAGTTAATATATAACCATTTTTATCTAAATTTAATATTTTTTGAAATAAAATACTATTAGGTATAGTCCCAATTAATATAAATATACCATATACTGGTATAATTTTAATATTTCTATTATTTAAAGAGGAAATTTTTATTCCCGTTACTCCAACATCATTACCTAATATTTCTTTAACTATATAAGGAGTATGTAATATTATTTTTTTATTTTTTACTAATAATTTTAATTTTTGAAGTAATATTTTTTCGGCAATAAAATTATTTTTTCTATGAATTAAATGTATTGTAGAAGTAATTTTGGATAAATATAATGCTTCTTCTATTGCAGTATTACCACCTCCTATAATTGCAATTATTTTATTACGGTAAAAAAATCCATCACAAATAGCACAAGAAGAAACACCTTTTCCTATAAATTTTTTTTCAGAATCTAAACCTAAAAATCTTGGATATGATCCTGTAGCAATAATCATACTGTCACATTTATATGTAAATAAATTACCTTTTACAATAAAAGGTGTTTTTTTTAAACTAATAATTTTTGTTATTGTATCATTAATAATATTAGTTCCAAAATATAATGAATGATTATATAATTGATCCATTAATTTTTGTCCAGTTATATTTGGGAAAATTCCTGGCCAATTTTCTATATTATAAGTTTGTGTTAATTGTCCTCCAATTTGATTACCTGTAACTATTATAGGATTTAAATTAGCTCTTGCAGCATATATCGCTGCAGTATAACCTGCAGGACCAGATCCTAATATAAGAAGTTTTGTTTTTTTATCATCTTTCATATATATTTATCATATTAATATTTTAATTATTATATATAAAATATATGATACTCAATATCAAATATTTTTAAAAATTTAAATATGTATAAAATAATTTTTTATGTTAAAATTATATAGTATATTTATATATATGGAAAGTATTATGTTAGATATAAATTTATTACGTAATAATATTAATTATGTGTATAAAATTTTAAAAAAAAGAAATTTTTATTTGGATATTAATTTAATAAATAAATTAGAACAAAAAAGAAAAATTTTTCAAATTAAGATAGAACAATTACAGATTAAAAAAAATCAAATAACTAAAAATTTATCTAACAAAAGTATTCATAATATATCTGAATATAAAATGATAGTAATTAATATTAATAATCAAATTTCAAAAAATAAAATTATATTAGATAATATTAAAAAAAATATAAATAAAGTTTATAATATAATACCTAACTTACCATTAAGTGATGTACCAATAGGGTATGATTCTAAAGAAAATAAAGAAATAATAAAATGGGGTGAAATAATTAAATATAATTTTCCTATACGTGATCATGTAGAATTAGGTATTTTAAATAAAGGTATTGATTTAGAAGCAGGTGTTAATTTAAGTGGATCTAAATTTTTTGTTTTAAAAGGATTAATAGCATATTTATATAGGATTCTAATTCAATTTATGTTAAATATTCATATTAATAATCATAATTATAAAGAAATTTATGTTCCTTATATAGTAAAAAAAAAAGCTTTATATGGTACTGGACAATTACCTAAATTTAGTAAAGATCTTTTTCATATAAAAAATTTTAAATCTTCTAATATAGAAGATTATTTCTTAATTCCTACAGCAGAAGTTCCATTAACTAATTTAGTATATAATAAAATTATTGAAGAAAAAGAATTACCGATAAAATTAGTTTCACATAGTCCTTGTTTTAGATCTGAAGTAGGTTCATACGGGAAATATAATAAAGGATTAATAAGAACACATCAATTTGATAAAGTAGAATTAGTACAATTAGTGAAACCCAAATACTCTGTTAAAGCTTTAGAACAAATTACTGAAAATGCAGAAAAAATATTACAATTATTAAATTTACCATATAGAAAAGTATTATTATGTACAGGTGATATGAGTTTTTCATCATGTAAAACTTATGATTTAGAAGTATGGTTTCCTTCGAAAAATAAATATTATGAAATTTCTTCTTGTTCTAATATGTGGGATTTCCAAGCTAGAAGAATAAAAGCTAGATATAGAAGTATTAAACATAATAAAATTACTTTTATACATACTTTAAATGGATCTGGATTAGCAATTGGTAGAACTTTAGCAGCTATTATGGAAAATTATCAACTTAAAAATGGAAATATCAAAATACCTAAAGTTTTAAGACCATATATGCAGGGACTAAAATATATAAAATAAAAAATTTAAGTAAACTATATTCATTTTATAGTTTTTGTTCAAATAGATTTTGTATAGAATTATATAATTGAATAGTTTTAAATAAATGAGTAGGTACTACAAAAATAGTATCATCACCTGCAATTGTACCTAATATACCTTCTGCTTTTCCTAAAGAATCTAATAATCTAGCTATTAATTGAGCAGCTCCAGGACTAGTATGAATAATAATTAAAATATCATTATAATCAATATCTAACACTAGATTTTTTAATGGACTAGTAGTATTTGGAACACCTAATTCTAAAGGAAAACAATATACCATTTCCATTTTTGTATTTCTAATTCTTACAGCTCCAAATTTTGTTAACATTCTAGATACTTTAGATTGATTAATATTATGAAATCCTGCTTCTTGCAAAGCACGTACAATTTCAGTTTGAGTACCGAATTTTTCTTGTTTTATTAAATTTTTAAATATTTTAATTAAATTAGCTTCTTTTTTTTTTATAGAAATTATATTCATAAAGTTACCAAAAAACAAAAGAAAAAATATTACTTATCTAAGAAAATTATTTTTTAAATATTACAAAATATATAATATCAAAATAAAAAAGACTAATTGCATTTATAATATAACTATATTATCATATTTTAATAAAAATTTATATTTTTTTATTAAAAAATTAAAAAATAAATAATTAAATAATATAATCATATTAATTACTTATATTGTGGATATATATAAATGAGTATTTTATTAAAAAAAAAAGTTTATCGTCAATGGTATCTTATAAACGCAAAAAATAAAATTTTAGGAAGACTCTCAAGTATAATTGCCCATTATTTAATGGGAAAACATAAAATTTCATATTCTCCTCATCTTGATATAGGAGATTATATTATAATTATAAATGCAAATAAAATTAAAATAACAGGAAATAAAAAAAAAGATAAAATTTATTTTAGTCATAGTGGTTATTCTGGAGGATTAAAAAAAATTTCATTTGAAAAATTAATGATAAAAGATCCTTGTAAAATAATACAACATTCTGTTAAAGGGATGTTACCTAAGAATAAAATTGGGTTATTAATGTTAAATAGATTAAAAATTTATTCAGGAATAATACATAATCATATAGCACAAAAAAATATTTTAAATATTTAATAATATTATTAAGGATATAAATTTATGAAAAAAAATAACTATGATTATAATGCGACAGGAAGAAGAAAAAGTTCCTCTGCTAGAGTATTTATAAAAAAAGGTATTGGAAATATTTCTATTAATAAAAAAAATATAAATGTTTTTTTTCCTAGAAAAGCACATTATATTATGATAATGAAACCTTTAAAATTAATAAAAATGGATAATAAATTAGATGTATATATTACAGTTAAAGGAGGTGGAAATTCAGGACAAGCAGGAGCAATTAGACATGGAATTACAAGAGCTTTAATAAAATATGATAATTTTTTTAGAAAAAATTTTAAAAAACAAGGTTTTATAACTCGTGATGATAGAAAAGTAGAACGTAAAAAAGTAGGTTTTAAAAAAGCTAGACGTAGTCCTCAATTTTCTAAACGTTAAAATTAAATTTTATTTAATTATATAAAAAAATTTTTAGTAAAATTTAATTTATTTTTAAAATTTTATTTATTAAAAAATAATCTCTATTTTTTATTTTAATATTTTATTAATATTTTCAGAGAAAAAATGGATAAATTTATAATAAAAGGTCCAGTAAAATTAAAAGGAGAAGTTAATATTTCTGGATCTAAAAATGCAGCCTTACCTATTTTATTTTCTTCCCTTTTAATAAAAGAAATAATAGAAATTAAAAATATTCCTAAATTAAAAGATATAGATGTAACGATAAAATTACTTTTAAATTTAGGAGTAAAAATTAAAAATGGTAAATCATTAATAATTAATACAAGTAACTTATATACTAATTTTAATTTTCCTGAAAATTTAATAAAATCTATTAGAGCTTCTATTTGGTTAATTAGTCCTTTATTAGTACGTTTTAAAAAAATAAATATATCTTTACCAGGAGGTTGTTCTATTGGTATGAGACCTATTGATTTACATATTAAATATTTACAAAAATTAGGTGCTAATATTTATATTAAAAATAATCGTATTATTGCATCTATAAATAAAAAATTTATGGGTTCTCATATAATAATGAAAAAAAATAGTGTAGGAGCTACAATTAGTATTATTTTAGCTGCAATTTATGCTAAAAATGTAACTATTATTGATAATGCAGCTAAAGAACCAGAAATAAAAGATTTAATTAATTTTTTAAATACTATGGGTGCTAATATAAAAGGAGGTGGGACTAATCAAATAATAATTAAAGGTGTTTTAAAATTAAAAGGAGGTATTTATACTATAATGGATGATAGAATAGAAACAGGTACTTTTTTAGTAGCTGCTGCAATTTCTAAAGGATATATTTTATGTAAAAATACTAATCCTAAAAATTTAAAAATAATTTTAAAAAAATTAAAACATACAGGAGCAAAAATTAAAACAGGAAAAAATTGGTGTAGTATTAATATGAATAATAAAAAACCAAAAGCTGTAAATATTATAACTGGACCATATCCTAATTTTCCTACAGACATGCAACCTCAATTTACATTGTTAAATTGTATTTCTTTAGGTAAAAGTATAGTACAAGAAACTATTTTTGAAAATCGTTTTCTATATATAAATGAATTAATTAAAATGGGAGCAAAAATTTTTATAAAAAAGAATAAAGTTTTTTGTCAAGGAATAAAATCACTATATAGTGCAAAAATTAAAGCCACTGATCTAAGAGCATCGATAAGTTTAGTATTAGCTGGATGTATTGCCAAAGGAAAAACAATTGTTAATAATGTTGATTATATTGATCGTGGATATGAAAATATAGAAAGTAAATTAATTTCTTTAGGCGCAAAAATTAAAAGATTAAAAAATAAATAATTAATAATCTAAAGATAGATAATAATTAAATTATATAATAATATTATTAGTTATTTATTTTTAAAATATATTATAAGGATAATAATAAATGTATGCTATTTTTGACAGTTGTGGTAAACAATATAAAGTAATTCAAGGACAGACTATTAAATTAGAGAAGATAATAGGCAAAATTGGAGACAGAATTGAATTTAAAAATATTTTAATAATATATAACAAAAATCAATTAAATATAGGTAATCCTATTATTCCAGGAGCAAAAATAATAGCACAATTAATGTTACATGGTAAGGATAAAAAAATTAAGATAATTAAATTTCGTAGAAGAAAACATTTTCGTAAAATACAAGGACATCGTCAATTATTTACTAATATAAAAATTCTTAAAATTCAATATCTAGTATAGGAAAATATTCTATGGCGCAGAAAAAAGCTGGTGGTTCATCTAGAAATGGTAGAGATTCACATTCTAAGAGATTAGGTATTAAATGTTTTGGAGGAGAAAAAGTAAAACCAGGATTTATTCTTATAAGACAAAGAGGTAATAAATTTCATGCTGGAAATAATGTAGGATGTGGTAAAGATCATACTTTATTTTCCAAAATAAATGGAGTTGTGAAGTTTACTATTAAAGGAATTAGAAAAAAAAAATATATAAATATTATTAGTGTATAATTTTTTTATTTATTATTAATTTTAATTAAATATTAAATAATATTTTAAATTATAAAAATCTATTTTATATAAAATGGAGTTATAATGAAATTTTTTGATGAAGCAATTATACATATTAAAGCAGGTAATGGAGGAGATGGATGTATTAGTTTTCATCGTGCAAAATTTATTCCTAAAGGGGGCCCTGATGGAGGTAATGGAGGGCAGGGAGGAAATATATATTTTATATCTAATAATAATATTAATAATTTAAATAATTTCTATCGTAAACAAAATTATATATCTGAAAATGGATTAAAAGGACAAAATTATCAACGTACAGGAAAAAATGGTAAAAATTTGATTATTTACGTACCAATAGGTACAAATATTATTGATGTAAAAAAAAATATAACTCTTGTATTTTTAAAAAAAGATAAACAAAAATTTTTAGTTGCAAAAGGAGGAAAAGGAGGATTAGGTAATATTAATTTTAAATCTTCTATTAATAGAACTCCTTATAAAAGGACTAAAGGTTGTTTAGGACAAAAAAAAAAAATAAAATTAAATTTTATTTTAAAGGCGGACGTAGGTGTATTTGGTTTACCTAATTCTGGAAAATCAACATTTATAAAAAAAATATCTTCTGCTAATACTAAAATAGGTGATTATTTTTTTACAACTACAAAACCTATTTTAGGAATTATTAAAAATACATTAAATAATTCCTCTATTTCAATATTAGATGTTCCTAGTATTATAAAAAAATCTTCAGTTGGTAAAGGTTTAGGATTAAGTTTTATTAAACATTTTAAATATTGTAATTTATTATTACATTTTATAGATATATCAATTAATAATAATATTATTAGTATATCTAGTGCTATAAATATAATTAATTTTGAACTTATAAAGTATAGTAAAAAAATTCTTTTAAAAGAACAATGGCTTATTTTAAATAAAATTGATTTAATAGATAATCAAAATAATTTAATATTATATATTAATAAAATTTTAATAAAATATAAATTTATAAAAAAATTTTATTTAATTTCATCAAAAAAAAATATTGGAATAGAAATATTATGTATAGATATTTTAAAATATTTATTAAATAAAAATTTATAATATAAATTAATTTTATTAATATTAATTACATAAAATACTTATATCATTTATTTGTATTATTTTATAAAAAAATTATATTAAATTAAATTTTATTTAATTTGGATCTTAAA
>NZ_CP046193.1 GCF_012568645.1 Enterobacteriaceae endosymbiont of Donacia simplex
ATGAAAAAAAAATTTATAATTTTTAAAATTTTAAATAAATTACAAAAAATGCTAGTAGCTATTTTTTTTATGTACTTATTATTTATACCTAAAATTAATGGGGTAATAAATATAAATAAAAAATCTAATAACTTAAATTTTTATGTTTTAAAAAAAATAAAAAAGGAATATTTTTTTTTTATAGAAAAAAATAAAGAAATATTTAATGATAATTATATGAAAAAAGTTTTAGATAAAGGAAATTTATTTATTCAAGATAATAATAATTTTAATAAACCTTTATCTAAAACAGAAATAATGCAGGATAATATAAGAAAACATTTAAATAACAATAACTATTTAGATAATTATAAATTAAGTTCTTTTTTTTCAGAAGAAAAAAAAGAAAGTAATCAGAAAAATCCATTTTATTATTACCTATTAACAAAAAAAAATTTTTTAAATAAAGAAGAATTTTTAGAAAATATAAAATCAATTATTATTGATAGTTTCAATAATGAAATTAACAAAAAAGTTCAATCTAGTTTCTATAAATTATTTAATAAATTTAAAATAAACGGGAAAACTTCCATAAAAATTAAATTAAATGAAAATTTAAATCTTAATAATTCAGAAATTAGTTTTTTGTTACCTTTAATAGAGAGAAATAATTACATTTTTTTTTTACAAAATAGTACACATAAAACCGATAATAGAAATCAAAATAATTTTGGTTTAGGTTTAAGAAAATTTTCTTTTGAAAATGATTATTTGTTAGGAGTAAATAGTTTCTTAGATTATGATTTTTCATTAGAAAATACAAGATTAGGGTTAGGTTTCGAATTTTGGAAAGAATTCATTAAATTTAATATTAATATATATTATGGTTTAAGTCGATGGTGGCATCATAATATGGATAATTTAAATAATAATAAATTTTTTAATGACATAAATGATGATGAATTTTATTCAAAACCAGCTACAGGATTAGATTTTAAAATTAAAGGATATTTTCCTTCAGTACCAGAATTAGTATTTAAATTAGATTATTCTAAATATTTTGGAAATGTAGGGTTTAAAATAAATAGTAATGGAAAAAATTATGAAAAAATATTCTCTGATCCTTTCTTTTCTTTTTCTATTGATTATAATCCAATACCTCTTTTAACTTTTAATATTAAAAGATTACAAACATTGGGAAAAGGTAATTTCCAATTTGGAATAAGTATTAATTTAAATTTAAATTCTTCTTTTTATAATCAAATACATACAAAAATTAATGATGTTTTTTCTTCATCTTATGATCATAAATATGATTTTGTGGATAGAAATAACAACATGATGTTAAAATACAGAAAAAAATATATAATTAAAATATTTGCAAAAAAAGAAATTATTGGTCCTCCTAGAGGACGACATTTTTTAGAAATGAATGTTACTCATATTAATCAAATAAGTAATATATTTTTTTATGTTGATAGTATTTTTTTACAAAGAGGTGGTTCAGTTGGATTATATAATAATGATAGCCATAATAAAAATGATTATATGATGCATTTACCAAATTATGATTTTCAAAATATTAATAGTAATAATTATGTATTAAAAATTGTTGCAATTGATGTATTAGGTAATAAAGATATATTTTATATGAGGATAGAAGTTTTACCTCCTTCATTAAATAAAAAATTTTCAACTTTAAGTATTTATCCTAAAAGGATATTAATAGATTCTTCTGAAAAAGCAAAAATAGTTTTTGAAGCGAGAGACTCTGATAATGAATTATTAACAAATTTACAAGATGTTAGTTTTATAGTAGAAAGATTTACCACATATGATAAACATAATATACATATAAGTACTGTAAAGGAGTATCCAAAAGGCACTTATTCTGCATTTATTACTAGTTCATCTTATGGATCTGCTTTATTTAAAGTAAAAATTGGTGATAAAATAATTAAAGATATTAATGATACAGTTGAATTTATTGCACCTTCTGTAGATAATATGGTATTAAAAATTGATTCTAAAAATCTTACTGCAAAAGTTAATGAATCAATTAAATTATTAATAATAGTTTATGATAAACATGGTAAAAAATTAAAATTTTCTGATGTTGAGATAAAAAATGTTATGGCAGTAGATCAACATGGAGAAGTTAGAAAAGATAGTGGTGAAATTCATATTGAAGACATTACTCATAAAAAATCTTATGATGGTAAATATTTTTTCTTAATAACAGATGAAAATGGGGAATTAAGACTTAAAATATCTGATCCTCATGGTATTGGAGTTAGAACTTATTTTAAAATTATTGCAAATAATTATGTTTCAAAAAAGATAGATTTAATTTTTACAGTACCTACAAGTCCTAAAACTATTTTAGCAAAAATGTATGGTCATATGCCTGATTTTATACTTTTTAATGGCATGAAGTTTAAAAGACCTACTTTAAGTATTGAACGTCTTGGAGATCAAGTAAATCATAATTTAAATGAAGATTGGACAAAATTTACTTGGTTTAATGCAGACGCATTTTGTAAATCACAAAATGCTCGATTACCAACAAAAGATGAGTTAATAGATTTTTATAATGCTCATCCAGGAGATGATTTAATTAGTAATTATGGATGGCCTATAGTTGAAAAATCTTTTAGCATGTTTTGGACTTCAACTCCTAAAATAAATATGTATTTTCCCGATCCATTACATTATCATGTTGATTTTATTACAGGTAAAATAGATCAAGGTATTGTAGGTAATATTTTCCCTTTTATTTGTGTTGATGATAATTAGTCATAAATATATAAAAAATTTTAGTAAAATAAAAAAAAATATTTTATTTTTTTTCTAAAACTAAAAAATTAGTTTGATTATTTATTTTATTTGTTATGTTATTTTTTACAATTTTTAATTTATAAAATTTAGCTGAAATTTTATTTCCTATAGCTGCAAAATTTTTTGAAGAATTCTTTTTAATAAATTTCATTGCAAATGAAGAACTAGAACAATATTTTATCCCCCATTTAGGGAATTTATTAATAAATAAACTACATTGTTTAAATGGTTCAGGATGACTAAAAACTGTTTTTATTTCACATAAAACTATATTTTCTTTATTAGTTACTAAACAATGTTTTATAGGTAACGTAATTTTTTTTTTTATACGTAAAAAAAAAATATTACTTTTTAATAATGTTAAAACATCTTTTATTACCCCTGTATAATTATTATATATAGGTATAATAGCAAAATTAATAATTCCAATTTTTACGTATAAAAAAATTTCATTGAAATTTTGACAACTTATATTAATAAGAGTTTTTTTAAAAAAACTCTTATTAATATAAGTTAATGTAGCTAAATGAGAATAGCTTCCTTTTGGACCTAAAAACGCAATACTTTTATAATATTTTTTTATAAATTTTTCTTTTATAAAATTTTGAATATCATAATTAATAATAATGTTATTATTTTTGTCAGAATAAATATTATTTTTAATAATTTTTAACATGTTAAAATAGAAAAAATTAATTTTTTCTATTTTAACATAAATAAAAAAAATTAAAATTATTTTTTTATAATATGAACAATATCATTTTCATCTATCCAACATTTCCACCCAGTTGCCAAAGATACTTCATATAACGATTTTTTTAAAATTTGTCTAAATTTCCATAACATTAATATATGACTTCCACATAGTTCTTTTAAAGTCTTTACTTTATAAGGTAGAGGGGTATTATTATGAGAACAAAAAAAACAATGAATCCATTGTGATAATTGTTTACCTTTTAGTTTTCTCCTTTCTTTTAAAGAAATTGCTGTCCACATAGAATCTATAAAAAAAGAAATTATATTTTTATTTAATAAAATAATATTTTTTTTTGTTTTATCATTTCTATACCATTCATGTAATAAATGACCTATATAAAAATAATCATTATAATTTATTTCTATACTACAAATAGACAATCTTATTAAAGATGATTTAAGCCACTCATAATCTTTTTTCCCTGTTTTTCTATCTATTGACTTTAAAAAAGAATAAGTAGAAAAAATTACTTTCTCTCCTAAAGGGACCTTAGTAAATAAATATAAACATTCTAACCATACATCTAAATCAGCTTGATCTAAACTTTCACCTGTAAAACGTATAAAAAAACCATTTAATGATGTTTTTAAGACATTTTTTTCATATTTTCTATTCCCTTTTTTTATTATTCCAAAAAGAGAACTACGTAGTATAATATTTGGTATAGCCCTTTTATTTTTTGAAATATTAGGAAAATATTTTCTTATATTAAAACTACTTTTTTCTATATATTTAATTGATTTACAACAAAATATACTATTTTTTGTTTCTTTCTTCTTTTTTAAAATGTTACTTTTCTTAATTAATAAGTTAATTCTATTGTAAAATAATTTTTTACGCATTTGAAGTTAAAACAAAATTTATATTTTACACACAAAAAATTTATTATTTTCTTTATATTTATTTTTTATGTTTTTATATTTTTTATATTTTGATTAATCAAATAATTATTCAAAATAAATATTCAATAAAAAAATGTTATTTTAATAAAAATGAATATTTTATTCCCCGTTTATTTTTTTCTATACTAATAAAATATCAATTTAGAATACAAAAATGATTTTTAAAAACTAAATTTTTTTATTTAATTTTAATTTATATTTTACTCACCCTTTGGAAAAACCTTAAAATAAACAAATTATCTAATATAAATAAATTATTTAACTCTACTATATTATTTTATTATTTAAAGTTTATGAATGTTTAATTACTTTTTTTTATTTTAAATTTCATTATCAATGAAATAAATATTATTTAATTAAATTTATCTCATATAGTACTAAAATTATTTTTAAATGTCAAATATTTTTTTATAAAAAACTCCTATATAAATTTTCTTGAAAAAAATTTTGATAAAAATTAAATAAGTCACACGGGATAACAAGTAGGGGGCACGGGATAACAAGTAGACAAACACGGGATAACAAGTAGACAAACACGGGATAACAAGTAGGCATATATATATATATATATAAATATATTTTTTCTTTATAATCATTTATAAACAATTATAATCTTTTTTTTTTTTTATTTAATTAAATATTGAAAAGAAAAAAAAAAAGTGTATAATAAAAAAATATATGAATGTTATTAAAATTTAAATAAAATTTCATTAAACAAAAAAAATAAGTTAAATAAAATA